>JAHEYE010000138.1 GCA_023251695.1 Sphingobacteriaceae bacterium
AGCTGAAGGTGTGGCCAAACTGTAAACTCTCATGTTTACACTCGTACCACCCACTAAACGGATACCGGCCACGTAAAGTTTTGCAGTATTCACATCCACATAAACCTGATGACCTCTTTCAAAATAAACAGAATTACTGTTATGAACCACATGAACGGAATCGGGTAAATAAGACATATCAATGATCTGAAAACTATTTGGTGGCGAATTATCGCTAACTACATAAGCAAAATCACCATAAACATTCACCTCACGCCAAACGCCAGGACTTGACATACCTGCAACATAATCGCAAACCGTTGGCGTAGCAGGAGCCGTGATATCAATAAAATATGTTCCGCGACTCGAGCCAACTACAGCATACTCTTTATTTTTTGCAGTTTGGTTATAACCCCAGCAACCGGAATATTTAACACCGGATGCAGAAACAGTTTCAGGATTAGTGAACCCTATCAAATTAATATTTGAACTTGGGTACGGACCTTGTGCTTTAGCAAAGCAAAATGCAAACACAACGCTTAAGGAAAGTAAAAATTTAGTCATAATTTATTCTTTAATTATTTTTTTTGTAATGATGGATTTTTTATCGATGATTTTAATGAAATAAATTCCTCTCGAAAACTCGCTGATATCTATTTTTTCATCAGCGTTATATGAACTGCCGGAATATATTGAAGAACCTAGGCTATTAAATATTTCTATACTAACCAGTTCTTCTATGCCGCTAATGTTTATGCTTTCTGATGAAGGGTTTGGATAAACCAGAATCTTTGAACTCGTGTTACCTGTTTTGCTAATTCCTGTACAATCCGCAACCGTCAGTAATACGGTTGAAGTACCTACACAACTGTTCGACCCAGTTCCACTCACTGTGTACACTGTTGAAACCGTTGGTGAAACAGAATAAGTACTTCCAATATAACTTCCAGGGTTCCATGTATAATTTGTAGCGCCAGTTGCCGTAAGAGAAGCGGATTGTCCGGAACATAACAAACTTGTAGATGAAGCTGCATTTACTACCGGAACCGAATATGATGCGGGACTTGAACTAAGAGTTGTATTTACAATTGCCATTAAGCCTGTCCATGTTGGGAAAGATGCTGCACCGGATTTCACATGAACAATAACCTCATTATTCCCTGCCTGCCAATTGTTACACAAAGAAACGGATGTTTGGTTACCCGCCATGTGACCAGGATAAAAGTATGGATTAGAAACACTGCTTAAAAAACCGGAAACTCCATTTACAAAAACTTCCCAAACACAATTATCAGCATATATATCCATTACCAAACAATAAGCATTCGTTTGAGAAATTGGCACACCACATTGAGTACTTGCCGGCAGAACAAATGATAATTTATAAAATTCATCAACAGCTCCTAAACATGAATGCTCGGCGGGTGAAGCAGAACACGTATGTGGATACGTAATCCAGTTTACATTTGACAAAGAAGAGCTCATCCAACAACATGGAGCCTGATTAGCGCAGCTTATCGCTGATACATATACCCCAACACTCCCTGTATTAGAAACCGTCCAATTTAAATCATTAGAACCGATTGAGAGAGTTCCGGTAGCCGTAGAATTAGATGCGGTATTAAAATATACGGGATTGGGAACTTGCGTAAATGCAAAAAACGGTACCAAAAATAGAATTAAAAACGACAAGAGTTTTTTCATGATAAAAACGCTAAGCTTCTACCAAATATAGTGTTTTTAAATAGAAAATACTACTTCTTTTTCGCCTTTTGCATCGGATTTTCACCGGTGCTTTGTCCGCGGATATTCGCTTTTGTTTTAAACACATCAAATTTCGATGGTTCAGGCATCATTTTCCAGGTATTATTTTTTTCGTCAATATCGCAGGTTTCTTTATAAGGGTCCATTAAAATGGAAGTAACCTTTTTAGTTTTCATAAATGTTTTTGTGACTTGCTTTTCGTTCATTTTCCAAACATAGGCATGAAGTCTGTCAATTTCAGAACTGCCATCCGCATAATTCCATTGAATAATGATTGGCATTACCGTACCGCCTTTATTGCTGAACTGCAATTCATAAACATATTTGTCCTTTACTTTATCAAAAGCACTATCGCTTAGTAATTCGAAATTTTCGTAACGGTTTTTAATTTCTTTTGTCACTTCTTTTTCGGGAACATAGTAATAATAAAAATCACGTAATGTAGTATCCACATCCACTAAAAATTTCATTCCTGATTCCTTGTTACGGATTTTTGTAATATGTTCGAATGATTTTGGCGGCGGACGGCGGCTAATGGTATCCATTTTAACCGGTGCTTTTTTTCCGTTTTCGAATGTGTAGGCTTTAACAGAATCTAATGAAATATCAACAGGCGTAATATCATAAAACCAGGATCTCCAGAACCAATCCAGATCAACTCCCGAAGCGTCTTCCATACTCCTGAAAAAATCAGCAGGGGTTGGATGCTTAAATGCCCAACGCGTACAATAAGTTTTGAAAGCAAAATCAAATAATTCCCTTCCCATTACGGTTTCACGTAAAATATTTAAAGCAGTTGCAGGTTTTCCATAAGCATTCGGACCAAAATGAATGATGTTTTCGCTGTTAGTCATAATTGGTTCCAGCTGATCTTTTGGCAAGCGCATGTAGTCAGTCATTTTATAAGCCGGCCCGCGTTGTGAAGCAAAATTATTATCAAATTCCTGTTCGGTTAAAAACTGAACAAAGGTATTTAAACCTTCATCGAGCCAACTCCATTGACGCTCATCGCTGTTAATGATCATCGGGAAAAAATTATGTCCCACTTCATGAATAATTACGAGTATCATTCCGTTTTTAGTACCCTCGGTATAAGTTCCGTCTTTTTCGGCGCGACCGAAATTAAAACAGATCATTGGGTATTCCATCCCATTGGCGGCTTCAATACTCTGTGCAACAGGATACGGATAATCGATACTGAATTTTGAATAAACTTTAATGGTATGCGCAACTGTTTTGGTTGAATACTTGCGGTATAAAGGATAAGCCTCTTTTCCGTAAAAACTCATGCACATTGTTTTATGCTTACCAACAAAAGCCGGCAAAGCATCCCAAACAAATTTGCGTGAAGATCCCCATGCAAAATCGCGTACACTATCCGCTTTAAAAATCCATGTTTTTGTTTTTGTGGATTTATTTTTTTCAGCTGCAGTTGCTTCTTCAAGAGTTACAACTTCAGTTACTTCTTTTGCAGTTTGTGCTTTGTTCCATCTTGCTAATTGCGCAGGTGATAAAACCTGAGCCGCATTTTGAATTTCTCCAGTTGAACAAACAACGTGGTCAGCAGGAACAGTCATTTTTACTTTAAAATTTCCGAACGCTAGTGCAAATTCCCCGCGTCCCGTAAATTGTTTATGCTGCCAACCCTGAAAATCGCTGTACACACACATGCGGGGGTACCATTGCGACATGGTAAATATATGATTGCCATCTTCAGGAAAATATTCGTAACCACCCCGTCCGCCGGTTTCCATACGGTTGCTCATTTTGTATTTCCATTTCACTCTGAACTTAATTTTACTACCGGAATTTAATGTTTTTGGTAAATCAATACGCATCATAGTTGTGTTGATGGTATATTTTAATGGCTTTCCGCTTTCATCACTTACCTCTAAAATTTTATCGCCCATATCAAGTTCGGTGAGTACTTCCTTTTTCATCAATGATTTTAATTCGCCGGAAGTAACAGGTGCATCAATTTTATTTTCATCCCAATAGTTCGACGGGTTATTCGCATCGTGTTGATTTTCGTCGAGCTGCAACCACAGGTAATCTAATTTATCGGGAGAATTATTTGTGTAGGTAATTGTTTCGCTGCCAATACAAGTTAAATTTTTCTCATCTAATGTAACATCAATATCGTAGTCGGCTTTTTGTTGCCAGTACTTTACCCCCGGCGCACCTGAAGCAGTGCGGTATTCGTTCGGACTTTGCAAAATGGTTCCTAATTGCTCGAATTTATTGCCATGATTTGAGCTTGGATTGTTTTGAATGTTTTGGGATTGAACCGAAAAAGAAAAAATCAAAACAAAAAGAAGAAATATTTTTTTCATTGGTAAAATATGTTTAAGATGCGTATACAGCATAAAAAAAGTGAAACAACTAAAATAACACTAATCGTAGCGACTTTAAAGTGCCATTCGATGGTTTTAGCATATTTGCCTATGAGCAGCAATAAGAGAACCATTAAAATAACCACCACTATTTGTCCCATCTCCAAACCCAGATTAAACATCAGCAAGGGTGTAAAAATACTTTCGCTGCTGTCTAACATGGCTTTAAGGAGATACGAAAAACCCAAGCCGTGTATTAAACCAAAGCAACATATAATCAGGTAAATTACACTCCCCCCTTTTACGGGGTTTTTAGAGGTAAAAAGAAGGTAAACAGCAGTGAAAATAATGGTAAGAATGATAAGAACTTCGGTATAAGCCTGAGGCAATTTTATTAAATCACTTACACTTAAAACCAAGGTTAATGAATGCCCAAGCGTGAAAGCAGTGATAAGCCACAACAGCTTTTTCCACTCGGTAACCTGATAAGTAAATACCATAAGGACCACAAATAAGATATGGTCGTACCCTTTTAAATCAAGTATATGTTGAATACCGGTGCTAAACCATATTTGCCAATCGTTCATTTTCGTAAATTTACAGATATTATTGAATGCTGCTTTTCAAAAACATAGTTTTAATCTCTATTTTCCTTTTAACAGGAAGGCCGCATCCGTTTTATTTAAGCGTTACAGATATTAAATATAACGACAAGAATAAATCGCTTGAAATTGCCTGTAAAATGTTCACCAGCGATTTGGAAGATGCTTTGAAGAGAACAACTAAGAAAAGCGTTGACCTTATTCATCCGAAAGACAAAAAAGAAGTTGAAAAAATTTTGTTCGATTACATTTCAAAACGCTTAAGTATTCACCTCAACGGAAAACCGAAGGTTATTAAATTTATAGGTTTTGAAAAAGAAGAAGATGTAATCTGGACCTACATGGAAATTGAAAAATGCGAAAAACCAAAACAACTGAATGTGGCAACAAGTTTGCTTTACGATTTTTTAAAGGAGCAAATAAATTTAGTGAGTTTGGAAGTTGCAGGAGACAAACAAAGTTCGAAGGTCGGTAATCCTGATAAAGAAATAAAATTTACGGTCAACTGATACGCAGTCCTATCATCAGTATATCGTCTACTTGCTCTAAATTACCTTTCCAATTATCTATTTCACGTTCAAAAATCTGTTTTTGCAAAGCAAAATCTTTGGTGTGACTCTTCAGTAACATATCTTCAAACTGTTTGTACATGTATTTCTTTCCGTTGGGCCCTCCAAACTGATCAGCATAACCATCGGTAAAGGTATAAACACAATCACCTTTCTGTAATTGAGTTTCATGAAGTGTAAACGGCCTTGATTTAAAGAATAAACCGCAGGGCTGTTTATCTGCCTTCATTTCTATAATCTCATTATTTCTTAAGATAAAAAAAGAATTATTGGCCGAAGCATAACTTAATTTATTTGTTTTTTTGTCGATACAACAAAGCGTAATGTCCATGCCGTCCTGACTGTTTTCGTGACTGGTTTTTGAAGAATTAATTATTTTTTCCCGCAGTATATTAAGGGCTTCGTCAGGCTTACGGATGTTGGATATTAAAAAGATTTCCTCTAGAAAAGATAGGCCCAGCATGGTTACAAAACCACCCGGTACACCATGCCCGGTACAATCTGCCGTTGCGTAATATACTTTGTTATCGATTTCTGTAATCCAATAAAAATCACCGCTCACAATATCACGCGGTTTAAATAAAACAAAACTTTCAGGAAAGGCTTTACTGAATTCCGATTCGGCCGGTATAACGGCTTTCTGAATCCGGCTGGCATAATTTAAACTATCTGTAATCTCTCTGTTCTTTTGCTGGATAACGTTACGCTCTTCTTCAATAATATGTTTCGACTGTTCAAGTTCTAAACGGCTACGGATTTCGCTTACCGTTAAGTTATACCGGGTACGGATAAGAAAAATACAGAAAATGGCTACGGTTAAGATGAGCAAGCCACCGTTTATTAAAAATTCGTCGACGGTAAGCGGACTAAAAATTTTGTAGAAAATTACATTACTTATGATTGTTGCAATTACAATAATGATGGAATACCAGATATCCCAAAGGATAAGCATCCCTACCCCAATAAATAAAGCCATGTAAGCGAACGTATGCTTTTGTAAATGGGCCAGATCCATTACACTCCACATGTAGGCGTTTTGAACTGCTATACCAAGAACCAAAACAAAACAGATAGTATAGATGCTGAATCCGGTAAGTTTTTTGCTTAACAATAACAGAACAGTTATTCCGGAAACACAAGCTCTGAAAATTAAAAAAGGAATCCAATGATCGGGTAAAACAAAATAATCACCAATGAACCAAACAAGATTAAGGATTACACCTACCCATCCTGCAATAACATGGAACTTTTCGGTAGAACGGTAAAATTCTTTTTCTACTACTTCTTTGGGTATGCTTATTACTTCGCTCATAGATAGCTAATGCAATATAAGCAAATTTAGTGTCTGTTTTGAGACCAGGAACTATTCAACAGGAACTTCCTTTTTAACCCTTTTCAGATTCAGGAGGTTCATCGGATTAGTGGTTAAACCTTTGATGCTATGGCCTACTAACCGTATCACCTGGGCGTAATACAACGGAATAACCGGGGCATCATCAATTAGCATTTGATCCATTTGCTGATAAAGGCTTGTCTTTGCACTATCGCCCGTTTCGTGCAATGCTTTTTCGAAAAGGGCATCAAAATCTGTATTTTTATAATGCGTAAAATTAAATCCTGCGGGTGAGAAATTTTTACTGTAAAACAAGCTCATGAAATTTTCCTCATCCGCGTAATCACCAATCCATGATTTTCTGAACATGTTGTATTCGCAGGCAGCAACAGCTTGTCGCAATACTGAAGGCTTATCTATACTGATCTTTAATTTAATGTTGTTCTCGCCTAATTGCGATTGGATAAATTCAACCTGCTCCGGGTTATTATCAACGGTGTGCAAAGTAATCTCAGGTAAACCTTTGCCATCAGGGAAACCCGCTTCCAATAATAATTGACGAACCTTGTCAGGATCGTAAGAATAGCCTTTTACTTTAACAGGATCATACGCCTTTAAACCGGGCGGGATAAAGCCGGCCGTAGCAGGTGACCCTGTATTATTCATCAGGAATTTGATCATCTTTTCACGATCGAACGCATAATTTATTGCTTTTCTTACTGCCTTTAATCTAAGCGGCGATATCTTAACGGATTCGATATTCTCATCAATTAAAATACCAATGTAATCCGTTTTCAAGAAATTTTGTTTTTGCAAGTAGAATTTTTTAGCGTAAGTGTTATTTAAGTTTCCGCTTTTATCCAATACTTCATTTATATTAAATGCGTCCACTCCACTTAACATATCGAACTTCCCGCTTAATAATTCCATGAATGCAGTTTCTTTATCTTTTGCAAATGAAATGGATACTGCATCCAAATAAGGAAGACGCACGCCCTTTTCATCCTTCTCGAAATAATTTTCGTTCTTCACCATAATTAATTTAGCCCCTTCTTCCCACATCTTAAATTTGAATGGACCGGTACCAACCGGATTCCTTCTGAAGTCTTGCTGGTATTTATCAATGGCCTCATAAGGCACTACCGAAAAATATTTCATGGTTAAGATATTTAAGAAAGCACTGAAGGGTTCTCTCAAATAAATTTCAAAAACTGAATCGTTAATCGCATCAAAACCTTTATAACCGGTTTTTTCGGTACGATCCACGTAAGTCAGTAAACTCACTGCACTACTGACACGGCTATCATACAAACGGTTGAGAGAGATCTCAAAATCTTTCGCAGTTACTTTTCGTCCCTTACCGCCTTCAAAACAGGGATTATCATGAAAATAAACATCGTTGCGTAATAAAAACGTATACTTCAATCCATCTTCGCTTATTTTAAATGTATGCGCAATACAAGGAATCACATTCAGTTCATCATCGGTTTGAACAAGACCGTTGAATAATTGATTAACAGCCCCGATGTTTTCGAAACTACTTGACGCAGCCGGGTCCAGGGAAGTGATCCCGTTCATCTCGTTCGTGTTAAAAACAGTTTTTGAATTATTCTCGTTGTGACCGCCGCCGCATGAAAAAGCCAACAGGCCACATACGACAATAAATGTGAAATAATTACGCATAAACAAATATTAAAAATAGAATGGCGTGTACAGAGCTGCCCGGCGTACTTTTATACACATAAGGATGTGAAAAGCTGCAGAATGTTAATTCCCCTGAATTTTGAGGTATTTGGTGGTATTAGCCGGATCAATTTTCATCAAAAGTTCGACGGCCTTGCTTTTTTCTTCGGCCGTACCTTGTGAAAAGACATTCACAACCTCAGTTCCTTTGGCATTAAAGAAAATTTGCATGTTAAATGAAGCCGGACGGTTGGTGTAAACAGGAACCAATAATTCGAGTGCACTTAAGATGGCAGCCCTTCCTTCGTTGGGCTTCTCACTCATGATGTCGAGTCCGGTTCTGTGATATTTATAGGTGCAATCCCTTATTCCCTGAAACAAAGGCTGTAATTGGTTTT
>JAHEYE010000006.1 GCA_023251695.1 Sphingobacteriaceae bacterium
TTGCCGCGCGCATGTCCAGCAACATCGAAATCTAACCAGGTTTGTTGTGATAATTGCTGAACAAAGTAAGGATGATTCTCCATTAATCTTGCAATAGCAGCGGCTTGTTCGGGGGTAATATTTTTGCCGGTTTCTCGGAATCTTTTTTTAATGAAACTGACCCAATATTGTTCTTTAATTTTCTCCAGATACATCACATCACCGAATTTGTAAAAGGGCTTTGAAGGACTCGAAAACAATTCCATGAGCATATGCCTTTTACTTCCGTAAAGGCAATAAGAAGTTAATTTATGATGTTGCCAATGCGCACGAAGTTTTTTCTGGAAAGCAAGAGGATCATCAAAAAAAGAAATATTCTGGAACTCATCAATACAAACCACTAATTTTATTTTCTTCGCTTTGCAAATAGTTTCAGCCAGATTTAGTATTTCCTCCGGTGCTTTTTTAATTTCTTTCCAGTCTAAACCCACCGAAAATTCGTTTTCGGGATTCATGCCAAATGTAAACTGCGGTATTATTTTTTTGAAGAATTTTTTGGCCTACCCTACCCTTTCCTCCCATTTAGTAGAAGTTACCAGTATTAATTCCTTTACATAAACCTCATAAAACTCTTGTTCAGTACGGATATTGAACAAATCAATAAAACAATAGCGTATGTTTTTATTCTTGTTTAACGGATGTTCGGTAACTTTTTTAACCAATGATGATTTCCCCCAGCGGCGGGGCGATATAAGAATGGTATTGATACCTACATGAAAGTTCTGAAGGAGTTGGGTGGTTTCCTTCTCTCGGTTTGTAAAATCCGGACCGCTGGCAATCTTGCCGAACATAAATGGCGCTTTATCCCTGTCGTTTTCCATACCCCAAAGATAACTAACTTTTTTGTAACTTACAAACTACTAAGTTACATTTTACTAAGTTACAAGTTAGTTAGTTTTAAAACGGGGGCAAAAAAAGAGCCTTATCTGACGGATAAAGCTCTTTTTATGAGTGTAACGTTGGTTATTTATTCTCCGTTTCCTTCTCAGGCTTTGGTAATAACACCTTACGTGATAATTTATATTTCTTGGTTTTAGGGTCGTTGCCCATAAACTTTACCTGTATCTTATCGCCTTCTTTTAAAACGCCTTCAAGGCTGTCTAATCGTTTCCAGTCTACCTCGCTAATGTGTAGTAAACCTTCTTTACCGGGTAAAAACTCTACAAAAGCACCATAAGGCATGATTGTTTTCACGGTTGCGTCATAAATCTCCCCTTCTTCAGGTACAGCTACAATCGCTTTTATGCGGGCCATGGCAGCATCTATAAAGCTCTTCTGCTCACCAAATACTTCAACAATACCTTTATTATCCACTTCAGTTATTGTAATTGAAGTAGTCGTCGCTTTTTGCATTTCCTGGATAACTTTTCCACCCGGACCAATAATAGCTCCGATGAATTCACCAGGAATTTCAATCTTAGCAAAACGTGGTGCGTGCGGTTTGTAATCAGGATTGGGAACAGAAAGTGTTTTAAGGATCTCGCCTAAGATATGTAAGCGGCCTTCTTTAGCTTGATTTAAAGCTTGCTCCATTACTTCAAAAGGCAAACCGTTTACTTTTAAATCCATCTGTACGGCAGTAATACCATCTTTAGTACCACACACTTTAAAATCCATATCTCCTAAATGATCTTCATCCCCTAAAATATCAGATAATACAGCGTAATTGTTTTTATCATCGGTAATTAAACCCATCGCAATACCCGAAACCGGCTTGGTGATCTTAATACCGGCATCCATCAGTGCTAAAGTACCCGCACAAACTGTGGCCATACTTGACGAACCATTACTTTCTAAAATATCAGAAACGATACGGATGGTGTAACCTGAATCAACAGGTACAACCTTTTTAAGGGCACGTAATGCTAAATTACCGTGACCAACTTCACGACGCCCAACACCGCGGTTTGGTTTTGCTTCGCCTGTTGAGAAACCAGGGAAATTATAATGTAAAATAAAACGCGCTTCACCAATATTAAAAGCACCATCAATTTTCATGGCATCTTTTGGCGTACCTAATGTTACCGTGGTTAATGATTGTGTTTCTCCACGCGTAAATACTGCGCTACCGTGTGCAGCAGGTAAATAACCTACTTCGCTCCAAATCGGACGGATCTGATTTGTTTTACGCCCATCTAAACGGATTTTTGTATCTAATGTTGCCTGACGAACTGCATCGTATTCAACACCGTGATAATATTTATTTATTAACCCTTCTTTTTCTTTTAATTCTTCAGCGCTGTATTGCTTTTTAAATTCATCCACAATAGCTTTAAAATTTACTTTACGCTCATTTTTATTTGGATTTGCAGATTTTGCTACCGCATAAACTTTATCGTAAGTTTCTTTTGTAACTTTTGCTTTCAAATCAGCGTCGTTTGTTTCGTGATTGTATTCGCGTTTTGGTTTTAAGCCTGCTTTTTTTGCGAATTCATTTATGGCGTTAATTTGAATTTTAATGGCAGCGTGACCGAACTGAATAGCTTCTAACATTTCAGTTTCGCTGATTTCGCTCATTTCACCTTCTACCATTACGATATCCTTAGCTGATGCCGCAACAATCATGTCGATTGTTGAAGTCGCTAATTCATCTATAGTTGGATTGATAACTAATTTGCCATTTATTTTAGCAACGCGACATTCTGAAATTGGTCCGTTAAACGGAATATCAGAAACTGCAACTGCTGCAGATGCTGCTAAACCAACTAAAGCGTCAGGCATTGTTTTTCTATCTGAAGAAATTAAACTTAACATCAATTGTGTGTCTGCATGATAATCTTCAGGAAATAGCGGACGCATGGCGCGGTCGACAATACGGCTTATTAATACTTCATAATCTGATAATTTTGCTTCGCGTCTGAAAAATCCTCCCGGAAATCTTCCTGATGAAGCATATTTTTCCTGGTAATCTACTGTTAAGGGTAAAAAATCTACACCTTCTTTAGCTTCCTTATTACTTACAATGGTTGCTAAGATCATAGTGTCGCCTAATTTTACTACTACGGCACCATCAGCCTGTTTGGCTAATTTTCCTGTTTCAAGTGTTACGATACGGCCATCGCCAATATCAAAACTGTGTGTTGTTCCTATTTGCATCTTTTTGTTTTTGTGTTCCGGCGTTTCCGGAACGGTTTATATTTATTTTAATTAGTTCGTTGTTACTAGTTCGGAGTTCGTAGAATAATCATTTTCATACTTGCTCTTCACTTTTCTTTAGTTGATGTTAAATTTTTCTCCCATCTACGAATCCTGCACTCTCAACTAAAAACAAAGGCATTCCGAATTTTTTCGAAATGCCCCGCCAATAAATACATCCACGAAAAATTATTTACGGATGTCTAATGTTTTAATAATCGCACGGTAGCGATTAATATCAGTATGCTTTAAGTAATCTAATAAAGCACGACGCTTACCTACAAGGTTTAATAAAGCGCGCTGAGTTCCAAAATCCTTTTTATTACTATTCAAATGAGCAGTTAAATGATCAATACGGTGTGTGAATAATGCAATTTGCGATTCAGCACTTCCCGTGTTCTTCTCGCTTCCTCCGTGTTTCTTAAACACTTCCTTTTTTACTTCTGACGTCAGATACATATTTATCTTCTTTTTATTATTAATTTAGAGGGGCAAATATAGGGATAATTCCCAGTACAATAAAAACTTTTTTATAGGTGAATTTAGTACCTTAGTCATGTATTAGTCGAAAACAAATACTTTCATTAACTACCTTAAATAATTGAAATACAAGTAATTGTAAATAAATATCAGAATACTATTAAACCTTAGCATCAAAACATTCGTCATATTAAAAAACAAAACCCAAACCATGAAATCTAACAAATTAGTTTACGCTTTAGCCCTTATCGTTTTATCGGGCTCTTTAGTATTTACAGGTTGTAAAAAAAGAAAGGAATTTAAAAAGGAAGATGGCCAGACTTCGACCGACAACCGCACGACACAAAGTGAAAATGATAACGCCCTTAATGATGCGAATCAGGCTATATCTGATCAACCCTTATTACATGGGCGCGGCGGTTCACCAAACGCCATTGCTGGTGTTTTAGGAACCATTTGTGGTTTAACTGTTGATACCAATGGTTTATATATGGGGAAAGTAATGTTGAATTACAATGGAACAACCTGTAATAACCGTACACGTACCGGTTCTATCCGCTTAACTATTTTGAATTACACCAGTGGCGTGAGATGGAAAAACGTAGGTGCAGTTTTACAAGTTGATTATATCAATTACAAAATTACCCGCGCTTCAGATGGTAAGAGTGTTGAATTTAATGGCACACAAATGGTAACCAATAAAACAGGTGGTACATGGTTCGATTTATTCTTCTTAGGCCAAACAAGTTTAGCTACCGAAGTAAACGGTACTAACCTGTATGTGTCTTTCGACGGTACCGGCGGAACTGCAATCTATAACATTAACCGACGCTTTACCTATACCATACCTAGCGGAGTTTTAACTTGTACAGGTGAAGGAACAGGCTCAAATAACGGCATCAATAATCTCGAGAATTATGGTACAACCCGTGAAGGCGATGCGTTCACAAGTGAAGTGTCAACTCCAATCGTTTGGAACTGGACTTGCGGATGGTGGGCTCCAACACAAGGTGCAGTTAACATTAAGGTTAATAGCAAAAGTTTTGATTTGAAAGTCACCTTCGCAGTTGATGCAAGCGGAAACGTTGTTTCGGTTGCACCTAATACTTGTGCTTACGGATTTAAAGTAGAATGGAGCTATAAGAAAAAGACCAATAAGAAGATTATAGGTTACGTTTAATCCTTTTACGAAATAAATTAAAGCCCCGCCCGTCATCTTGAGCTTGACGAAAGGCGGGGCTTTTTTATTTAACAAAATCCCTAATTACCCGCCTCTTTTATTAAATTTGCTGCCATGTTAGCTCATGGACTTTTAACTTCTGTTTTAAAGGAAGCACTTCAGCAATCGTACGGGATTACCGCTACCGATTCTGAAATTGTTTTGCAAAAGACCCGTAAAGAGTTTGAAGGCGATTTTACCCTGGTAACTTTTCCTTTTATTAAAGCGGCTAAACAAAGTCCGGAACAAGTTGGGGATACACTCGGTAAATTTTTAATTGCTCATAATCCATCCATCACAAAATTTAATGTAGTGAAAGGATTTTTAAATATCAGTATAAGCAATAATTTCTGGTTAGAGTTTTTCTCAGACGCACAATCAGAAAATTACGGTTTCAAAAAGGAAGGTTCGAGCGGGAAAACTATAATGGTGGAGTATTCTTCTCCAAACACAAACAAACCTTTACATCTTGGTCATATCCGGAATATCATTTTAGGTTATTCAGTTGCGAATATTTTAAAATCGCAAGGTCACAACGTTTTGAAAGTAAATCTGGTTAACGACCGTGGTATTCATATTTGCAAAAGCATGCTGGCCTGGCAGAAATTTGGTAACGGAGAAACACCGAATAGCTCAGGAATTAAAGGCGATCATTTGGTGGGGAAATATTATGTTGAGTTTGATAAACATTACAAAAAAGAAATTGCTGAATTAATTTCACAAGGAAAAACAAAAGAAGATGCCGAAAAACAAGCGCCCTTAATTTTAGAAGCGCAACAAATGCTTCAGAAATGGGAAGCAGGCGACAAAGAAGTAAAATCATTATGGCAAACTATGAATGGCTGGGTGTACGATGGTTTTGCTATTACCTACTCTGTTCTTGGTGTTGATTTTAATAAAACCTATTACGAAAGTGATACGTATTTATTAGGAAAAGCATTAGTACAAGAAGGCCTTGACAAAAAAGTATTTTACAAAAAAGAAAACGGAAGCGTCGCCATTGATTTGAGTGCCGATGGTTTGGATGAAAAAGTTGTATTGCGCAGCGATGGTACTTCAGTTTACATTACTCAGGACATCGGAACAGCAATTGAGCGTTTTAAAGAATTCCCGCAATTAAATCAGTTAATTTATACGGTTGGTAACGAACAGGAATATCATTTTAAAGTTTTGTTTCTTATTCTCCAAAAATTAGGTTATACCTGGGCAAAAGAATGTTATCATTTATCATACGGAATGGTTGAGCTTCCTGATGGCAAAATGAAAAGCCGTGAAGGTACGGTTGTGGATGCCGATGAATTATTAGGTGAAATGTTCTCTACTGCCGAACAAACCACTAAAGAATTAGGAAAGGTGGAAGGTTTTAATGAGGAAGAATTAAAACATTTATATAAAACCATAGGCTCAGGAGCATTAAAATATTTTATGCTGAAAGTCGACGCGAAAAAGAAAATGCTGTTCGACCCGAAAGAAAGTATTGATTTTAACGGCAACACCGGTCCGTTTATTCAATATACTTACGCCAGGATACAATCCGTTTTAAATAAAGCAGGAGATGTTAAAGCAACTATTGATCCGAAAGTTGAATTAAATGAATTAGAAAGGGAGTTGATAAAATTGTTCTATGAATTCCCTTCTGTACTGGAGGAAAGCTCGAAAACATATAATCCTTCTCATATCGCAAATTATGTATATGAATTAACGAAGACCTTTAGTCGTTTTTACCACGATTGCAGTATTTTGAAAGAAGAAAACGAAACCATTAAACAATTACGTCTGGCTCTGGCAAAGCAGTGCGGACAAATTATTAAAAATGGCATGAATCTGTTGGGAATTGAGGTTCCGAATAGAATGTAGTGTTATTTATTATTTTGGGTTTAACACTTAGTCAACCCGAAACACGAAACCCGGAATTAACGCATGATTAAAGATAGTAAAACTTATTTCTTACCTTTAGTGCTGATAAAAACATGAAACCATCCATTCCCAGAGGCACAAGAGATTTCGGTCCTGCAGAAATGCAGAAACGGAATTTTATTTTCTCTGTTGTAAAGAAAAATTTTGAGTTGTTTGGTTATGAACCTATCGAAACCCCAACGATGGAGAATTCTGAAACGCTGTTAGGAAAATATGGCGAAGAGGGTGATAAATTAGTTTTCAGAATTCTAGATTCCGGTGAATTTTTAGAAAAAATACCATTAGGGGAACAAGGCCAAAAAGTACTTGAAAGTCCTAAAGTAGAATCTTTTATTACCGATGATTTGTTGCCAATTTTAACTGAAGAAACTGGATTAACTGATGAAGAAATTGAAGCTGGTAATATTGATTTTAATAAAATAGTCCCAATACTCGGAGAAAAATTCATTCATTTTTTTGAGAATATTAAAATGAGTGACTTAAGCTTTTTTTCCAACGAAATAGTAAGGTACATTACCGAAAAAGCCTTACGTTACGATTTAACCGTTCCCTTTGCGCGTTATGTGGTAATGAATCAACATAATCTTACTTTTCCATTCAAGCGTTATCAGATACAACCGGTGTGGAGAGCGGATAAGCCACAAAAAGGCCGTTACAGGGAATTTTATCAATGCGATGCCGATATTATCGGGAGCAATTCGTTGATTAATGAATTGGATCTGATTTCTTTAATGGATAAATCATTTTCTGAATTAAAAATTCCGGTTTTATTAAAATTCAACAACCGTAAAATTTTAAGTTCAATTGCAGAAATCATCAATGCAAAAGATAAAATTGTTGAAATTACCATTGCGATTGATAAATTAGATAAGATCGGAAAAGATGGGGTTGTAAAAGAATTAACCGAAAAAGGAATTGATGCTTCTTCTGTTCAAAAACTTACACCCCTATTCGATTTTAAAGGAAGTAATGCCGATAAAGTAAAAGTTTTAAAAACATTTGTTGGTGAGAATGAAATTGGTAAAAAAGGAATTGAAGAAATCGAGTACTTATTACTAAATTCAAATACTTCTGCTGCTGAAATTGAATTAGATATTACTCTCGCGCGTGGATTAAATTATTATACAGGAACTATTTTTGAAGTAAAAGCAAACGCCGGTACCTTTACACCAAGTATTTTAGGCGGTGGTCGTTACGATGACCTTACGGGAATTTTCGGCTTACCAAACATGAGTGGTGTCGGCATTTCGTTTGGTGTCGACCGGATTTATGATGTAATGGAAGAATTAAATTTATTTCCGGAGAGTATTAGTAAAACATCAAGCACAAAATTATTGTTCGCTCATTTTGATGAAAGTAATCGTGATTACTGTATCTCGCTCGCTAACGAATTAAGAAAAAATAATATTTCCTGTGAAGTTTATCCTGACGTGACTAAAAAGGTCGCAAAACAATTTGAATACGCCGATAAAAAAAATATTCCTTTTGTTTGCGTTATCGGTAGCAACGAAATGCAGAACAAACGCTACATGTTAAAAGACATGTCGAAAGGAACGCAGGAAGAAATGAGTTTAGAAGATATTATAAATAAACTGTCAGGTCAAGCGTAGTCGAGGCCGTTTTATAAATTAAGCAATCACTTCTCGACTTCGCTCGAAGTGACAAAAAATATGAGCTCAAACAAGTATGATATTATTGTTATCGGTGGCGGAATTGTTGGATTAGCTACTGCTTACAAACTTTCTCTAAAGGTCCCAAACAAAACCATTTTGGTTTTAGAGAAAGAAAAAGAAGTTGCTGCTCATCAAACAGGACATAATTCGGGCGTAATCCATTCAGGAATTTATTATAAACCCGGTTCATACAAA
>JAHEYE010000007.1 GCA_023251695.1 Sphingobacteriaceae bacterium
AAAGCTGAACAAAAGAATTACGACAGCTTAATCGCTTTCTGGGATAGGAATAAACGTCCTGACGTTTCTGCCTTTTACTTTGAGAAAAAAGTGCTTAACACGAAACAAGCTACCGATTGGTTTAAAGCAGGCGACCGCTATTATTATTCGGTACGCTTTATTAAAGACCCCGATGAAAGTCCGATATTGTATTCAAGCGCCATGCGTTGTTACGAAAAAGGACTGAAGCTGGAACCCACTAACACAGAAGCTAAAATTATGTTGGCCTCCTGCTTGGTTGAAGGTTCAGCCGATCCGATGAAAGGCATTAGTATGCTGAGGGATATTGAAAAAACCGACAGCACTAACGTTACTCTTCAATTGAACTTTGCTTTTTTCTCGGTGCGTTCGCAACAATGGGACAAAGCTGTTAAACGTTTTGAAAAGGTAATACAGATAGATTCAACTTACATTGAGGCTTATCTGCATCTTGCCGACGCTTACGAACAAATGGGACAAAAAAGCAAAACTATTGAAGCCCTCGAAAAGTATAAATCAAAAACCGATGATGCTTTGAGCCGGGAGGAAATAGGAAAATACATAGAGCAATTAAAAATTAATTTAAATAAATAATATTATGCCAAGCGGAAAGAAAAGAAAAAGACATAAAATGGCGACTCACAAACGCAAGAAACGTTTGAGAAAAAACCGTCACAAGAAAAAATAAGGTTTTAAAAATCCTTTTATTATAAACACATTCGTCATTTACAGTAGGGCGACAGCCTTTCTGTTTTGATGCTTGATAAAACATTTGAGCGTGAATTATGATTTAGTAATCAATTCAACGCCTAACGAAGTTGTTATAGCTCTTTTAAATGAAAAACGTTTAATTGAGCTTCATCGTGAAAAGAATAACTCCAGGTTTTCGGTAGGCGATATCTATTTTGGTAAGGTTAAGAAGGTCATGACCGGTCTTAACGCTGCCTTTGTAGACGTAGGGTATGAAAAAGATGCATTCCTGCATTATCTCGACCTAGGGCCGCAGGCCAATTCCCTTTATAAATTTGTTGAACAAACCCGTTCGGGCAAACAAAACGTGGGTAACCTCATGTATTTCAAAAATCTTCCTGACATTAAAAAAGAAGGTAAGATTAATGAAATTGTTAAAAGCGGACAGCAAATTCTGGTACAGGTTGCAAAAGAACCCATCTCAGCAAAAGGACCAAGAATTACTTCAGAAATTTCCCTTGCCGGACGTTATCTGGTTCTGATTCCATTTGCCGATAAAATTTCGGTGTCTTCAAAAATCAAAAGTTTCGAAGAAAAAAATCGCCTTAAACAATTAATGCAAAGTATTAAGCCGAAAAATTTTGGTTTAATTGTACGCACTGTTGCCGAAGGAAAATCAGTTGCGGATCTGGAAAACGATCTTAACGATTTAGTAAGCCGTTGGGACTTATGCCATAAAACATTAAAAACAGCCCAGCCTCCACTCCGCGTTTTAGGTGAGGTGGATAGAACCAGCGCTATACTCCGTGATTTTTTAAATGCATCGTTCAATAATATTCACATTAACGATAAAAAATTGTTTGATGAATTAAAAACGTACATCAAAACTATTGCACCGGAAAAAGAAAGCATTGCCAAGTTTTACGACAATACCAAAGTTCCGATTTTTGATCATTTCGGAATTGAGAAACAAATAAAATCCTTATTCGGGAAAACGGTTCACATGAAAACGGGCGCTTACCTTGTTGTTGAGCATACCGAAGCGCTTCACGTGATTGATGTAAACAGCGGTAACCGCGCCAAGAGCGACAAAACACAGGAACAAAACGCGTTTGAAGTAAACATGGAAGCCGCTATTGAAGTGGCCCGCCAGTTAAAATTGCGTGATATGGGCGGAATTATTGTGGTTGACTTTATTGACATGCACAATCAGGAAAACCGCAAATTGCTTTTTGATAAACTGAAGGAAGAAATGAAAACCGACCGCGCAAAACACAACATTTTGCCGCCAAGTAAATTCGGTTTAATTCAAATCACCCGTCAGCGTTTACGCCCTGAAGTTAATGTTGAGGTTTTAGAAACTTGTCCGAGCTGTAATGGTAGCGGAAAAATTCAACCAAGTTTATTGTTTGTTGACCAGATTGAAAATACGTTGCGCTTTATTGCAAAAGAGCAAAACGAAAAATCTTTAACGCTAAATGTGCATCCTTACATTGAAGCTTTTTTAATTAAAGGAAGTTTATTTAAGAAAAGTTTGGCTAAAAAATGGGCTTCAACGCATGGTGTTAAACTAAAAGTACAAACCCAAGCCAGTTATGGTTTTATGGAATACAAATTCCTAAATAAAGACCACGAAGAGATTGTGATTTAGGATTTAGGATTTAGGATTTAGGATTTAGGATTTAAGCCCTGACGAAAGTCGGGGTTTTTTATTGTTTCACAAATTTCTGCTTCAGCAAATTTTCTATTGAAACATAATATATTCCCTGTTGCAAATCGCTTATAGAAATTTTTGGCTCATTACTTGAAAAAATAACTTCTTTCACTATCCTGCCAAATGAATCATAAATTTTGAGTGGACAATATTTGATATTTTCCGAATTGATTGTTATTTCTTCGATAGCAGGATTTGGTGAGATACTAAAATTCGATTCGATATTAAATTCCGAAATTCCTGTACAGGTTTGAAACAAAACCGAATCTTTAGCACTTCCTTCACAACCGTATTGATCTTTGTATTTATACTGAACCATGCTATAATTGGACGCCGAAACTGAGTCGGTCCAAACTCCGCTACTGTTAATTCCAAACCCACTGTAAATTCCACCAATCGGACTTCCACCAAATAATTGTACTGTTCCTGTATTGATACATATACTCTTAGGGGTAATATTTAAAAGTGTTGAAGGATTAGGAAGTACTACAATGTTAACTGTACCTCCTCCAGACCCCGCAGGACCATAACCAACGCAGGTTATTAAATAATTTCCAGGATTCACAAAAGTCAAACTAACGGTTTTTGATCCCGTTGAAGGGGAAAAAACAGCACCTCCATACCAGGAGCAACTGAATCCTGTACTACTTGAAGCAGTTAAAGTAATTGGAGATCCAAAGCAAATCGAATCACTCGGGTAATATGAAATATTTAGATTTAAGCCTCCCATTAAAGTGCTTTTTTGGCCGCTTAACGAAAAGCAGAAAAGACATAACACAACTATTACAAAGTATGATTTTCTCATTTCAAATCCATAACGCTTAAAATTCTCAAATATTGCATTTCTTGTTAAACTTCCCTAAAGACCATTTTCACCCTTTTAAGCCTATTTTTTAACGTTTCCATTCACTAAATTTGTGTAAAGGGTAACCTTCGTGCATCTTAACATTATAGATTGACAGACCCCGGAGGGGTCCAATATTTATAGAAAAAAGATTCCCCCACAACAACACGACCCCAGAGGGGTCGAACCAAATGAAGAGCGAAAACAACATATTAATAAACAAGCTGGATGAATTCATCCGTAAGTATTACAAGAACCAATTAATAAAGGGGGTTTTGTATTCGAGCGGTTTATTGGTGAGCGCTTATTTGCTTGTTGTGTTGTTGGAATATCTTGGTGAGTTTAATACAACAGTCCGCAGTTTTTTATTTTATTCCTTTTTAGGAACAAGTGTTTTCGTAATCGTAAAATACATTGCGGTTCCATTATTAAAATTAAAACGTTTCGGAAAAACTATTTCCTACGAAGAAGCTGCTACCATTATCGGAATACACTTTGGAAATGTGCAGGATAAATTATTAAACGTATTGCAGCTTCAAAACGAAAGAGCCTTAAGTGGTTCGGATGAATTATTACTGGCTGGGATTAACCAAAAAATAAATGAATTAAAACCTGTTCCATTTGCCTCTGCCATTAATATTTCGGATAATAAAAAATATTTGAAGTATGCTTTACCGCCTTTATTCTTAACTATTGGTATAGCCATTATCTGGCCTAATATTATCAGTAAGAGTACCTCGCGCTTAATGCATCATCAAACTTATTTCGAAAGTGAAGCGCCCTTCAGTTTCAATATTCAGAATAACGAATTAAAAACCATGCAGCAACAGGATTTTGTACTGAAGGTAAAACTGCAAGGCACTGAAATACCAAATGAGTTATTCATAAAAATAGACGGAAGCGAATTTAAATTAGAGAAAGAAAACAACATCAGCTTTAATTACACTTTTAAAAACGTTCAAAACACAACCGATTTTTTATTGAGCGGCGCCGGTTACAATTCGAAAGGATATAAACTGGAAGTGATGCCGAAACCATCCTTGATGCAATTCAGCGTCAAATTAAAATATCCTGCTTATTTAAATAAAAAAGATGAAACCATAACCAACAGCGGTGATTTACAAATTCCGCAAGGCACAAAAGTGAGCTGGGAATTCAATACCAAAAACACCAATAATTTATTTTTAGGTTTCAGCGACACCACTTTTAATCTGAATGAGTCGGCGAAAGATAAATTTACGTTTAGCAAACTATTGGTGCACAGCACTGCATATTATGTGAAAACTAAAAATCAGTTTGTCACCACTTATGGCGATTCGGTTAATTATGGCATTAATGTTCTGCCCGATCAGGTTCCTTATATTGATGTGAGTGAAAAAGCCGATTCTTCTAATTTCAAAAGCCTTTATTTCAGCGGCAGTATAAAAGACGATTACGGCTTTAATAAGCTGGTTTTCCATTATACGCATTATACTACCGATTCGTCGGGCAACGGCTTGCAAAAAAACGGAGAGAACCTGCTCGGCATTACTAGAAATCAAATATCACAATCTTATTATTATTATTTCGACGCGAATATGTTTGAACTTAAACCCGGCGATAAAATTGAATACTATTTTGAAGTTTGGGATAATGACGGCGTTAATGGCTCTAAGCCTTCTAAAACAAAAGTAATGGCGTTTAAAGCGCCAACTGTTGATGAGGTAAATGAAGCAACCGGAAAAAATAATGAAGAGATTAAAAAAGATTTGGATGAAAGCATAAAGAAAGCGAAAGAACTTCAGAAAGATTTAGATGCCTTGTCGAAAAAAATGAACGACAAAAAACAATTGGGCTGGGAAGAGAAAAAGAAAATTGAAGATATTTTAAACAAACAAAAAAATCTGGAAAGAAAAATTGATGAGATAAAACAAGAGAACCAGCAAAACAATCAGATGCAAAGCGAGTTTTCGCAGCAAGACGAATCCATTCTTGAAAAACAAAAACAACTCGAAAAATTAATGGAGAATGTGATGAGTCCGGAAATGAAAAAGATGATGGATGAACTTCAGAAGATGATGGATCAGTTAGATAAAAACCAGGTGCAGCAGAAGATTGAAGAAATGAAACTCACGAACAAAGACATAGAAAAAGAATTAGACCGTGCCCTGGAGGCTTTCAAGCAATTTGAAGTAGAACAAAAACTACAACAGGCTATTGATAAATTGGATGAGTTGAAGAAGAAAGAAGAACAGCTGAATAAAGAGACTGAAGGGAAAAAAGATGATAAGGATGCAAAGAGCGATGAGAAAAAGATTGAAGAGACTAAAAAGACTGAAGAGACTAAGGGGACCGAAGAGAAAAAGGACGGCAAGGATAACAAACCTTTAGATAGCAAAGAGTTAAAACAAAAACAAGATGAGCTTGCAAAAGAGTTTGATAAGTTGAAAGAAGATCTGAAAGATTTAAATAAAAAGAATTCGGAACTTGAACAACCCAATAAGCTGCCCGATACAAAAGAAAACCAAAGCAAAACTTCCGACGATATGCAGAATAGTTCGGAGCAATTGAGTAAGAACAATAAGAAAAACGCTTCCAAATCGCAGAAAGAAGCCGATAAAGAAATGGGTGAGATGAAGGAGAAAATGGAACAAGCGATGGATGAAATGCAGGATAAAGAGGAAGAAGAAAACGCCGCAGCACTCCGTCAAATTCTTGAAAATTTATTGAACCTTTCTTTCTCGCAGGAAGATCTTATTAAAACCTTGCCTAAAACAAGAGTTGACAATCCGCAGTACCTTAAAATTCCGCAGCAACAAAAAAAATTACAGGACGATTCAAAAATTATTGAAGACAGTTTGCTTGCCTTAAGTAAAAAAGCGCCAAACATATCCGCTTTCGTGAACCGTGAGATAAGTTCTATTAATGATAATATGAAAAAGACGGTTCAATCGCTGGCCGACCGTATTCCCGGCGAAGCTGCCATGCGTATGCAAAGCTCAATGACCTCGATTAATAATCTCGCTCTTCTTTTAAATGAGGAGCTTGAAAAAATGCAAGCCGCACAAAAAGAAAAAAATAAAATGAAAAGCGAAGGCGGCGGTAAATGCAAAAAACCAAAAAAACCGGGAGAAGGCAAAGTTCCGAAATCGGGTCAACCCAGCATGAGCCAAATGCAAAGGCAATTAAATGAACAACTCAAACAATTAAAAGAACAATTAGCAAAAGGTCAGAAACCGGGTGAAAAACCAGGCCAGAAACCGGGGCAAAAACCAGGTGAAAAACCCGGAGGTATGGGTCAAGGTCAGCAAGGTCAAATGCCTAATATGATGCCGGGAACCTCGGAACAACTGGCTAAAATGGCAGCCCAGCAGGAAGCTCTAAGGCGACAAATGATGCAAATGATGGATCAGATGAAAAATAAGGGTCAAAACCCCGGCGGAAACCTGGCCGATATGATGGAGCAGACCGAGAAAGACATTGTAAATAAGGCAATTACACAGGAAACCATGAAGCGCCAGGAGGACATTTTAACAAAATTACTCGAAAGTGAGAAGGCTGAAAGGGAGCGGGAACAGGACGAAAAACGCAAAAGTACTGAAGCAAAAAATGAGAATTTAAGTAACCCTAGCCAGTTTTTAGAGTATAAAAGAATGAAAGAAAAGGAATTGGAGCTGCTAAACACAGTTCCGCCTAGCTTGACCCCATTTTATAAAGAAAAGGTAAATAATTATTTTAACAGCGTGAGTAAATGATACCGGCGAAGGGACAGAAATTAAAAATAGAATCATCAGCAGATAATTTACGTTTAGTGGAACGCCTTATTGAAGACGTTTGCGAAATATATAATGTAAGCGAAGATAATTTCGGTAATATTTTAATTGCGGTGACTGAAGCCGTAAATAATGCCATTTCGCACGGCAATAAAAACAATCCGGCAAAATCAGTTCAGATTGGTTTTGAGAATATGGAGAAAAAATTAACCTTCTCGGTAAGCGATGAAGGAAGTGGTTTTGATTATAACGGTTTACCCGATCCTACCGATCCAAAAAATATTGATAAAGTAAATGGCCGCGGCGTGTTTTTAATGAAACATTTAGCCGATAAAGTTGAATTCAACGATAACGGCAAAGAAGTACATCTGACTTTTGAATTGAATTAGTAATAGTTTAGATGCTATGAGACTACATCTCATTTTTGCAATTCCCTTAGTAATAATTTCATTTTCCTGTGGTAAAAAGACCCAAGTGAGTGGTGTTGTCTACTCAAAGAATAATATCCCTGTACCAAACGTAAATGTTGAATATAGAATGTATAAAAGCTCAAGTTATCCTGAAAGCACTCTTGGATCAGTGAGAACCAATGAAAGCGGAGAATTCAAATTTACATTTTGGGCGAAGAAACGCCGCGGATATGACTTAAAATGTTTTTGCGACAGCGGTTATAATAAACAATCCATTTATAAGTATGGCGAAGCCAACACCATTGATCTTCATTTAGAGTAAACTAAATCGAAGGATGAGTCATGGTGAGCTTGCCGAACCATGAGGGGGACTTATATAAATACAGCACTGAGCCTGACGAAGTGCTTAACAATCTTTTACATCAATACTCTCTATTATTTCTTAACTTTACTTCCGTACACCGTGCGTTTTTCATTTAAAAATAGCCTATTTTTAATGCTGATTTTTTTCGGGATGAATTCCTTTTCCCAAAAAAACAATGATGATAAACTGGCCTTACAGTATTTAGATAACAGGGAATACGAAAAAGCTAATGTGTATCTCGAAAAGCTTTATGATAAAATTCCCGAGCAATGGTTTACTTATTATTACAGTGGCTTAGTAGGCGCAAAGGAATATGGCCGTGCCGAAAAAATTTGTAAGAGGCAATTAAAACGGAACCCGCAAGCCACCAACATTTATGTTTTGATAGCAAAACTTTATAAAGTGCAAGGCGACACAAAAAAAGAAAACGAAACCTACCAGAAAGCCATCAAAGAAGTTCTTCCATTACAAGGATTTTTGCAGCCGCTTGCTTTTGCAATGATGGAAGAAACCCAATACGATTACGCGATTGAAGTTTACAAAAAAGGACGCAAGGCAACTCCTGAATACCCTTACTATTATGAAATTGCCGAAGTATATAAACGTAAAGGCGATTTAAAAGCCATGATAAACGAATATCTCGATGCCATTGTGTTTAAAGAAAGTGAATTGTTTACGGCTCAGAATTTTTTACAAAATGCTTTAGGTTATGATGACGATGAAGGCGGCTTTAAAAATCCTGTATTGAAACAAGAATTGAATAAACGTATCCAACAGCATCCTGATAAAATTGTATTGGCCGAGTTTCTGATTTTTATCCAAAACCAGCAAAAAGATTTTGAAGGCTCATTTATACAAACTAAGG
>JAHEYE010000349.1 GCA_023251695.1 Sphingobacteriaceae bacterium
GTTTGGCAAAAGTTGAAGAATTTTTGCGGAGCTTGCTCATGGCCACAAATAAATAATCGCCGTGTACATCCATACCGCGACAAAAACCGCCAAGTTGTTTTATGACTTCGTATTTTTTTTCTTTGATGTTTACTTTCACCAATTCACCCGATGCAGAAAGCAATAAATACAATTCACCATTATGCATAAGCGGCGAATGCGGCATTGGTAATTTACCGAGTATTGTTTCGTTGGTTTCCACATCAATTAAAACACCGCCATCCACAATATTTTCTCTCCAACCCTGAGGCGTATCTGTCGTTCCTAATGCGGTAACATATTTTGGTTTACCATTTACCATTACCAAACCATTTAAATGGCAACGGTCTTCCGACGCCAGCCCGGTAATGAATTTTGGCTGCCACTTGGGAATAAAATTAAAATTTCCGGTAACCTGACACAAACAAGAGAAAGATGTGTTGATAGCCCAAACACCATCGTTACCTAAAGCCACGTCGTGCATATCAACCTGACCGCTATAAAAAGTGGTGCGGGGTAAAAATAAACTATCGTAAGTGTCTTTTTTGTTCGGATAATGTTTTGCTAATTCTTTTGAATTTTCGAAATAATGTACTTCATCCTTGGTAGCCAGTATCATTCTGTCGCCCGAAATTTCGAAGCCCATTGGTTTTGCAAAATCGCGGGGTAATTGGGTAATGCGGTTTTCATCAACCGGACTAATAAAAACAAGTTTATTGGCCTGATAGGTTGAGATGGCAATGCTGCAATTAAGTTTCAATAATAATTCTGGTAAAGCCGGTGTAAACGAGCAGGTAAAAGGGGCTACAATTGCGTTATTATTTGTTGTTTGATCCATTGCTTTTTGGGGCTAAGCAAAGATAAACTTTAACCTTTAGAGGCAAAATAGAAGTTATCACGTAAAAGACGTGAAAAACACCCCTTTTTTAACATTTAGGTGGTTTAGTTTGGGTTACTATTTTTTAACCAAATTTTTCAAATGGGTCTGCTCCTTTTGCTGCTCGGCAAACTTTTTAAAATTGCTTTTAATTAATTCCTCCAGTACTTTTTTGTCTACCTCGCCCAAAGAATTAATGTATAAACAACCCGCACCGGTCTTGTGTTTACCTAATTTTTTCAGCAAATCTTTATTATGGCCGAAACCCGCCATTAAAACGACTGAAATGTTTTGCTTGCGCGGAGAAAAACCTGTAATGTACCACTCCCCCGTTCTGCCGCTTGCTCCTTTGTAAGTATAAGATCCGAAACCTATAGCACCATGACTCCATAATTTTGGCTGTGCTTTGGTCATTTTTTTAATCATTTTCAAAAGTTCCTTGCAATCCTTGCGCTGTTGCTCATCTTTTAAAGCATTAATGAATCCGACAACGCTATCCTCAGTTATTTTTGTTTTAAGATCGCTCATCGTTATTCCACTTTAACAAACTTATTTGTCTTCACTAAACTTCCGTTCACATAAACTGCTGCAATATAAGTTCCGTTAGCGAAATTTGAAATGTCAATTTTTGTTTCAGGACTTAATTCACCTTCATATAATTTTCTGCCAGTAATATCACGAATCTCAACTTTTCCTTTATCACCTGATTTTAATTCTGATTTAATGGTGATTTGGTTGGAAGCAGGATTTGGGTATAATTCATTTCCGGAATCTTTTACATCTGCAAATTCTGTTATTCCTGTGGCTGTAACAGTTCCTGTTTTCATTCCATTACCAAAACTAGTCACCCAAATTTCTCCCGCAACATACGGATTGAAAAATACACGCTCCGGTTGTTGAAACGGATAAGATGGAACCATTGAAAAAGTTGGTGTTACATTATTAATATTATGACTAATCCATAATCCCTGTCCTTCAGTAGTAATATAAATTTGATTTGCATTCAACGGATTGAAAGTACAAGATGTTACTCTGTCTAAAGTTGTGCCGGTCAATTTGGTCCAGCTTAAACCTCGGTTTGTTGTTTTATAAATTCCACCTAAACCATTTGGTGGTCCACCCCAGCCGCTGAATACATTCGCGTACCAGGTATTTTGCGTTGCATCATTGGGATCAATCACAATATCTTTTGTCCAATAATACATTCCTGTATGCGATACATCTGTCCAACTGTTTAAAGCAGGGTCGTAAATAAACACACCCGAACTTGCAGTGAATGCACCTGCACTTGTTCTGCGACCCGAATAAGTAGCAACTAATTTTCCATCGTTCAACACAACTAAACTCGCCGGATGTTTTTCTGTACGCGGCGGATTTGGTAATAAAGTCCAGGTTGATGTTGCTAAATTATTTAAATCACTTGTTACATAAACTCCGCCCAATCCTGTTCCGGCCGAATAATGAATAACACTCGCATAAGCGCGGTTTGAATTATTCGGATCAAGAGCTACCCAAAATACGGGGTGACTAAAATTATGAAGCTGTGTCCATGCCGCACCATTATTGGTTGAGTACATTATTTTTCCGTTCGCATCGGTTGCATCTAAAATGGCATCCTGCAAACGCGTACTCTGATACATATCGTGAATGTTTGAAGTACCCATGTACAAAGTTCCGTTCGTAGGATGTTGCGCAATACGGTAAGATGAATTAGCGCTATAGCCTGTATAATTAAACGACCATGAATTTCCTGCATCTGTACTGCGGATACCGCGGATGTCAGAAAAACACGACCACATATTATTAGCATTCATCCAATGCACTTGCCATGAAGTTGTGTTT
>JAHEYE010000139.1 GCA_023251695.1 Sphingobacteriaceae bacterium
ATGTCGATCGCTGCAACCATGGCGGCACGCAAAGGGATACTTGTTTTAAATGCTGCAGGAAATGAAGGAAGTAATACCTGGTATTACATTGCAGTTCCATCCGATGCCGATAGTATAATTACTGTTGGTTCCGTTAGTCCAAGCGGAACAAAATCAAGTTTCAGTTCGTTTGGCCCGACGGCCGATGGAAGAATTAAACCCGACTTGTGTGCACAGGGAGGTCCGGCCACTGTATGTTTATTTGGAACAGGATGTTTCAACGGAAGCGGAACTTCATTTGCAACACCTGTATTGGCAGGAGCTGTAACTTGTTTGTGGCAATCGAAAAAGGCCGCAACAAATATGCAAATCATTCAGGCCTTAAAAATAACCGCAGATAGTGCAGCCAATCCTAATAACAGAATAGGGTGGGGCATACCTGATATGTGCGCAGCAAGAACTTCTTCAATTTTAATTGCTGTCGGAGTTAAAGAAAATATTATTGATAGCGATGTGAAAATTTATCCGAATCCATTCTCTAACGAAATAAATATCCGGTTATATAATTTACCTGCAGAAAATGTTAAGATAAGTATTACTAATGTATTAGGACAAGTAGTGTATACAGAGAAATTAAGCGCACAAAATAATTCGGTCATAAATTTAAATGAAGTTGCTGCTTATAAGAATGGAATATATTTTGTTAATATTTCTTCGTCTGATTACAACATAACCAAAAAAATCGTGAAGCAGTAGTATGAATGCTGTAAAAGGTTCTCCGTACTTAAGTAAAATCATTATTGTTGCTGCTCTCGGCTATTTTGTCGACATCTACGATTTAGTTCTCTTTGGGATGGAACGAGTTTCCAGTCTGACCGAAATTTTATCCAAAACAATTTCCGACGAAGCGGTTCTTAAAACACAAGTAAAAGAAATTGGTATTTCATTACTGAACTGGCAAATGTTCGGGATGCTAATCGGTGGAATTTTTTGGGGAATATTAGGGGACAAAAAAGGCAGACTCTCAGTTTTATTCGGTTCCATATTTTTGTATTCACTGGCTAACATCGCTAACGCCATGGTGCAGGATACAAACACCTACGCAATTTTAAGATTCATTTCAGGTTTTGGCCTGGCCGGCGAATTAGGAGCAGGTATTACTTTAGTTAGCGAAAGTATGCCAAAAGAAAAAAGAGGTTATGGCGCTACCATTGTTGCATCGGTGGGTTTGTTTGGTGCCGTAGTGGCGGGAACCGTTGGTATCTCCATCGGCGACTGGCGTACCTCTTATATGATAGGCGGCGTCATGGGCTTATTGCTTTTAATTATGCGTATTGGTGTTTTAGAATCAGGAATGTTCAGTGCCGTTAAAGCAGACAAAACCATAAAGAAGGGAAATTTTTTATCCTTATTCCAAACTACTGACCGCTTCATGAAATTCATCACCATTATACTAGTAGCATTGCCGGTTTGGTATGTGATGGGAATTCTTATTACATTTTGTCCGGAAATTATGAAAAGCCTGGGCATGGAAGACCCACCGCAAAATGCACGCCTGGCTATGACATTAGCGTACGTTGGAATAACGATTGGTGATGTAGTGAGCGGATTAATCAGTCAGAAATTACAAAGTCGTAAAAAAAGTCTGTTGTTATTTTTGATTCTTACCGTTTTGTTTGCATCCGGTTATTTTCTATTAGGAAAATCATCCGTTGTAATGTTCTACGCCATCGTCATATTGGTAGGCTTCGCAACAGGTTATTGGGCAGTGTTCATTTCAACAGCATCAGAATTATTTGGTACCAATCTACGTTCAACAGTAACAACCAGTGTTCCTAATTTCGTAAGGGGAGGAACCATATTAATTACGACATTATTTCAGTATTTGGGAAAAATGGAGGCTATTGGCACCGTTAACTCTGCCATAATTGTAGGTTGCATAGTTTTTGCATTAGGGTTTTGGGCATGGAGCCGTTTACAGGAAACATTTCATAAAGATTTAAATTATACCGAGTAATGAGTAAAGATACAGTTGTAATTGGCGCTTCACCAAGCGAAGAAAAGTACGGTTATAAAGCTACTGTAAGTTTAAAACGTCACGGTCATAAAGTTTATCCTATCGGAATAAAAGAAGGTAAAATTGAAGGCCAGGAAATTATTACTGATCGTCCACTAATTCAAAACGTCGATACGGTTACATTATATGTGGGTGCACAAAATCAGGATGGATGGAAAGATTATATTTTCAGTTTAAAACCAAAAAGAGTTGTATTTAATCCCGGAACTGAAAACGAAGTTTTTGAAGCTGAAGTGAGAGCTAAAGGAATTGAAGCAGTTGAAGCTTGTACCTTAGTGATGTTATCGATTGGGAATTACTAGCCACGAATTTACACTAATGGAATTAGAATTTGAAATAATCAATGATCCGAAAGAGATATATCAATCAAAAGATTTAATATATAAAGAGGAGGTTTATAATATTATTTCTTGTTGCTTTGAAGTTCATAATAATTTAGGAAAAGGCTTTTCAGAAGTTGTCTATAAGGATGCTTTAATGTATGAATTCAATAAAAGACAAATTGGTTTTGTAAGAGAGAGGAAATTTGAAATTAATTACAAAGGTATTACTCTTCCTCATTATTATTTTGCTGACTTTCTTGTGTTTGATGAAATAATACTTGAAGTAAAAGCACAAAAGGGTGTTGTTGACGAACATTACAAACAAGTAATTAATTATCTCGCGGTTTCAAAATGCAAATTAGGATTATTAGTGAATTTTGGTGAAGATAAATTACAGTTTAAAAGAGTTATATTATAAATATTAGTGTTAATTAGTGCAATTAGTGGCTAAATGCAATTTGTTTTAAGGTCATACAAAGAATTAAGCGTTGATGAGTTGTATAACGTACTGAAATTGCGTTGTGCTATTTTTGTAATTGAGCAGAATTGTAATTATCAGGATATGGATGATAAAGACCAAGATTCTTTTCATTTATTGGGTTATGAGGGTAAACAACTGGTAGCTTATGCCAGAATTTTACCTAAAGGATTATCGTATGAAGAAGTTTCAATAGGCAGGGTAGTGGTGGATAAAAATTTCAGGGGGAAGAGTAGTGGTAAGACTTTAATGAATGAAGCGATTGATCAAGCTAAAAAATTATTTGATGCAGATGAAATTGTTATCTCAGCCCAATGCTATCTTGAAAAATTTTATGGCGACTTAGGTTTTAAAACTGAAGGAGAAAGCTATCTCGAAGACGACATCCCGCATATTAAGATGAGGCTAATTCTTCTTTAAAACATAAATTTTATCTACACCAAGAAGCAAAGTATTTACTTTATATTCCGATTCGACTGAATAATTCTCAAGTAAAACAGGCGTAACGATATAATTATCTTTATCCACCCACCACCAGCGACCTTTGTGCTCGGGATTGTAATTCTTTAAAGGATCACCTAAATGCCAGCCGTTAAACTCAAATCCGCCATCAATTTCATTTGGAGTAATTTTTAAATCGTTTAATAAATGGTTAGTCGCTTTATATTTTGCTTTATGGAAGCTCATATAGTCGTGAGTTCCTGCTAAAGCTAAAAAGAGCATAGCACCAAAACAGAAAGCGAATTTTAATTTTTCGAATTGCATTCCGAAAGATGAAACATAAGCAAGAATAAAAAATGGTACGATCACTAATAAGTAGCGGTCGTTGGCATAACTAAAACACAAAGGTAAAAGATAGAATACAAAAAGAAGTATAAGTAAAAATCCGCTCAAATTCTTTTTATCAGTTTTTAGTTTCTGAACAATAGAAAGACCGGCGAGAAAAAAACTAATCGCCCCGGCCAGATTAAAAACGATACTAAGAACAGAAGCTAATGTGCTTAATGGAAGCGGATCGTCGGTATTATAACCGGTCATAATAATCGGACCGAAACCGGATTGGTGAAAAATATTTCCGACGAACGGAAGCATGTGCCCCGAGAAAAACAATTTCGCAACAACCAATGTCAGATAAATAAGAAGAACTAATTTAGTTTTAACGGACTTTTTTATTTCAGAAAAATGCGTTTTTGTATTCGAAACGGTAAGCGGCATCATAAATAAACCCAGACAAATAGTGGAAGCAGTGAAATAGTAGACAATTGCAGCCAACCCTTTTAAATCGGGATGTGAAAGTGTATGAATGATATTATTTATCTGGAGATTATAATTAACGGGAATAATGCCGTGATTGCGGGTTATGTTTTCATAAATTAGAACCGATAGATAACTTAAGGCAACTGGAATTATTGCAAAAGCAATATTTTTAATATTTCTTCCTTTAACATATAATAAAATTATTCCAAAAAGCAGCGGCATCACCATACCAATTTGGCGGTTAAGCGTTGCGATAACCGAGACAAGCACAAACAAAACAAAGTGCATCTTTTTTTCCTCTTTAAAATAAAGAAGAATGAGTTGAAGGAGAATCAACAACAACAGTAATTGAAAAATATCCGACATAAAAGTATTACTCAGAACAATGGTGAGCGGATTAAAAACAAAAACAGATAGTATTAATAGATTCCATTTTGTTTCAATTTTCATTAGTTTAATGATTGAGTTAAGAACAGGAATCATTAATAAAACACATGAAATGGAAATAAATCTCAGCGCTGTGAAAGAAAAACCAAAGAGCTTTGAAACAAGTAGTCCGGTAAAAAATTGGGGTAAATCAGGACAAGCCTGCCAGAAAGAGAATTTAATTTCTCCGCTATTAAGATAATCATAAACAGAACGGGCATAGGCCCAATCGTCGTTCAAAGGAAAATCGCCAATGGGGTTAATAATTATTTCTGCAAGCAAATAAGCGCAAATGACAATTAATACCGGGTATTTGGAAATTGCTTTAATAATTTACTTTTTAATTTTCTTTTCTACCAGTGGTTTTATTTTTTCACTAAATAATTTCATCGAAACCTTAACTAATTCAGGTTTCATCATTCCGAAATTCTTTAATAAAAGCAGATGATCTAAACCCATTTTATGCAATTCAACAATTTTATCCGCAACGGTTTCAATAGAACCAAATAAATGTAATCCGCTTTGCATAACGTCATTGTATGTTTGTAGTTTGGCATATAAACGGGTGCTCACATATAAATTAAAAGCTTCTTCAGCATTTTTGCGTGCCTGAGCGTCGGTTTCGGCAATATGACAATGAAAAGCAAACAAAGCAGAAGGCTCTTTTTGTCCGGATTCACTAAAACCGTTTCTAAAGTCGGTGTACAGCGTTTTTATCTCAGAAAAATCGTTTACAGAAGCGTAGGGGACACAAATTATATTATTTCCTTGTTTAGCGACATGATAAGCAGCTTCAGCACGTAAAATGGCGACATATAAAGGTATTTTTGCCTGTGTAACCTGAACGTTAGTTTTAACGTTATTATACGAACCGAATTTGCCTTTGAAATTGAGAGTTTGTCCGGATAAAGCTTGTTTAAAAACAAAAAGATTTTCATCAAAGCGTTCACGTTTTTCATCGGGATTGATAGCGTAGCCTTCAAATTCATGTTTTAAATAACCGGAGCCGAGGCCAAGAATTAAGCGGCCGTTTGATAAAATATCGAGCATTGCATAATTTTCGGCAAGCGTTAAAGGATTATGGAAGGTTAAAATAGAAATTGCCGGACCAAGTTTAATTTGTTTAGTATGTTGTGCAAGCGCGGATAAAAAAATAGCAGGATTTGGGACTGCGCCATATTCATGGAAATGATGTTCTGCAACAAAAAAAGAATCGTAGCCGAGTTTATCGGCCAGAATCCCTTGTTCTAAAACCTGATTATAAAGTTCCGGAATGGTTCGTTTAAACGAAGGGTGATGATCCTGAACAGAGAAAATAGAATAGTTCAACGCTGCTAAACTATTTTAATTTACCTTTAATCGTCTTCTGGTTCTTTAAAATAGTTTTTTGGTTCGCTAAAATACCCTTAAGCATCCTTTGGTTGCTTATAATCGAGCTTTGGTTTTTGATTATTTTCTTTTGATTAGCGATAATCGTTTTCTGGTTCGAAAGGATAGAGTTTAAGGCTTTTGACATGGTATAAGGTTTTGGTTAAGATAAATGTATAGAATAGCCTTCAATAAATCAAATATTTATGCTATTTACTTGATAAACAATATTTTATATTAATCTATAATTAACATTATGTTAAATATAAATTTGAATATAATAGGAGGTTTTTAGGCCTCCCTTTATCTTTATTCTCACTTTCCTTTATTTAATTTGGCTGTAATCTCAGCCGCTTTTGTTTCATTCCCTACTAGTAAATATAATCTACGTAAGGATTGTAAAGTTGAGTTGTCGTCACCTTTGAAAGTTAGTGCATCTTCAAAATATGGTATGGCCTTTTTATATTGCTCAGTACTTCTTGCCGTAATCTCTCTTTGCTTCGAGGCTAATTTAGCAATCGTTGCGTCGTTCATTTCTTTATTGTACATATACGTTCCGTAATTGTAATATAATGCCCCTAAATTGTATAAAGCATTGAAACTGTAATCCGGATTACTAGGCTTTAGTTCTACCGTCTTTTTATAATGCTCCTCCGCTTTCCCAAATAATTCGCTAAAGTTCTCCGGTTTATCCATGTCCTTATCTTTTCCATCCGGTCCCTTTGTTTTAGGATTCGCCATGTTATCGTAAGTGTTGGCGACAATTAAATGTAAAATAGCATTGTTCGGGTCTTTTTCTAAAGCAATTAATAAATTATTTACCGATTCCTGTTGTTTACCACGTTGTAAAAAATAATCTGTTTCCAGATTAAGCAAAGTCATATCGTTCGGATATAACTTTCTTCCTTCCTGTAATGTTGTTAAGGCACTTACCGTGTCCTGCGTATTTACTTTTGCGTTATATAAATATTGGTACGTTGATGCATTCGCCATCTTCTCATCAATCATGCGCTGATTGATCTTAACTACTTTGCTATAATTTTTTGCTTTTTGTGCGGACAAAGATGCGTTAAATAAACTAACGGTGTCCTTCCTACCCTGATTGAGCATACCGCTTAAATTAAATGAATTCTCAAAATAATCGGAGGCTTCATCGTATTTTTTCCCTTTGTAATAACCCACCGCCAAATTATTCAGGTCGTCTATCATCGATAAACCGGTTGTCAATAATTCCTGAAACGCACTTGCATCTTTACTCTTTGCTTTCACAAACTCCATCGATTTGATCGCTTCAATGATTTCTTTAGTGCTAACATTGCTATAAGCGATTTCCATCCTAGCTTTTTTATCACCGGCAGTAGCCGAAGCTTTTTCTTCCTCAGCTTTTAAATTGCTCTTAAATACTTCGTAATAAATCTGCGTTCTGTAAATATGTGTTTTGGGATTGTTCTTGGTCTCTTCATTTGCCTCAGCTGCGTCAATTGCTTCTTTGGCTTTTATTAAATAAGAAACGTCAGGTTTTTCTTTGAGAGTTGCCTGATAATCGGTTAAACCCCTCCACGCTGCATTAACTTTCGATTTTTGTGCAAAACCTGAAACACTTAATACTGCTAATAATACGAAGGCAATTCTTTTTTTAACCATACAGAACAAATTTCTATTATTTATATTTTTCAGCTTTTTCGGTCTCGCCTGTTTTTAATAATAGCTGGCGTAACCTTTGCTTGGTTGCTTTATCAGGACTCACCTCATACGATTTCTCAAAATAACTAATCGCTTTCTTCCAGTCTTCCATTGCTTTTCCATCGTATTCTTTTGCTTCCTTGGCTTTTGCCGGAGGCAAATCACCGGCTTTCTTACTCCACTCGTTTCCCTTATTAAAGAAAACAACACCCAGGTTATAGTTAGCAACATCATAATCGGGCTTTATTTCCAAAGCCTTCATGTATTCTGCTTCCGCTTTATCCAATTCATTAGTCTTGGTGTAAATATTTGCAAGAATAGCATGAAGGATTTCATTATCATTCGCCGCAATTGCGTTTAGGAGTTTTTCTTTTAATTGTGCCGATTTTTTCTGCGCCAGATAAATATTAATCTCCGCATTTATAAGATCCATATTGTCATCAAATATCTTCTTGCCTTTCTCGATATAAGACAAAGCTTTCACTGTATCTTTTGCGCCCAACATAATATTCGACATGTTGATGTATATTTTGGGATCCTTGAAATTAATGGCAATCAGTTTATCGGCAAACTCCTGCATTTTCGGAATATCACCAACACGCGCATACATATCGTATTTATTAAAGAGTAATTTCTCTTTCGTAACGTTATTACGTTTCATCCCCTCATCAAAATCGTAGATCAAAGCGCTTTCTAACATTTCATAACACTTTAAAGCTTTATCAAACTGTTTAGCCTGACCCAAACGACCGGCTTTTCTGTTTGTAGCGCTAGCAGCCATAACAATCGGGCCTTTTACATCGGGCTTATAAATTGGTTCTTTGGGATTTTCTTTAAGATCGATCGCTAAACAATTCATATAAGCTTGCAATGCTTTTTCTTCAGCATCTTCATCAAGCGCTCTTACTTTTGCAGATGTGTCAGAATAAATTGCGCGGTAAACATCACCGCGTGCTTTCCACATCTTTGCAGAACTTTTAGTTTTTTCATGTTCTGCAGCAAGATCGGCCGATGCCTTTGCCTTATCAAATTCCTTGCTTTTAAG
>JAHEYE010000350.1 GCA_023251695.1 Sphingobacteriaceae bacterium
TTCGATGTCTTGATTAAATAAATATCCCATTGTCCGGCACCATAACCGTCGGTATGTCCTGCAACAATAAAGCCTCCATCAGAAGTTTGATCAACGGAATTGCCCATTTCTGCTGAACTAGTACCACCGTAAGAATTTGACCATTGAAGATTTCCATTCAAGTCAGTTTTAACTAAGAAAATATCGGTGCTATAACTGTTGGTTGTTCCGGCAATTATGTATCCTCCGTCACTGGTTTGTTTTAGATCCGTGCCATTTTCACCAATTCCTGTACCAAAAGTCTTTGACCATTGTACTGCCCCAACCGTATTTGTTTTTACTAAATAAATTTCATCAATCGGACCAAAGCTGCTAGAGGAGCCTACCATTACATACCCTCCGTCAGAGGTTTGTTCTAATGAATAAATAGCCTCAGTCCATATTCCACCATAGGCATTTTGAAAAACCGTCTGACCGAAAGTCAGGGTACGAACAAGCCAAAAGATAATTAAAATTTTTATTTTCATGGTCTTGATGATCTAAGCATTAGGTATACCCCATTACAGAGGACACTTTTTGTCTCCAATCCAGTTAAATTTGTAAGATTGGCGCATGTTTGTTTACTATTATATATTTCATTAATAAATAAATTAAACATCCGCCGAAATAATATTCCGTTGAATGGCCGAAGTACCGGAATACAATAAAGAAGCAAAACTATCGCGGTATTCGCGTTCAATGCCGGCTTCAATTAAATATCCATAGGCACCATAAATTTCCTGTAATTGTTTTATGGCGGTTACCACATGTTCTGAGACAAATAATTTTGCAATGGAAGCACGTGTTAATGCGTTTTTTGGTTTTGTGTCAATCGAGTAAGCGGCATCATACACCAAATTCTTTCCTGCGTTCAAAATTGTTTTTACGTCCGCAATTTTATGCTGTATGTTCTGGAACTCAAATAAGTTTTTATTATTGAGTTTACGTTTTTTGGTAAATAAAACAGCTTTGTCCAATATTCTGTCTAATTGCCCGACTAAAAATGCACTCACCACTACTCTTTCCCAAATCATGCTATTGTTAAAGATCTGTCCACCCGCACCGGGTTTTCCTATCATGCAATCATCATCAATTTCAAAATTATTGAATTTAATATCACCCATCTGCGCAGTACGCAAGCCCATTTTATCTTTTACTTTGCTTACTTTAATGTCTTTCGAATCTGTTTTTACAATAAAACACGAAACGCCTCCAAAAAATCCCTTGGTCTTATCGGTTAATGCATACACCACTAAAACATCCGCTATCGGTGAGTTGGTAATGTATCTTTTCTCACCATTAATGGTATAAGTATTCCCTTTTTTAACGGCCACCGATGCCATATTGTAAACATCAGAGCCCGAATTATACTCGGTAATGGCATTAGCAGAAATCCATTGTCCCGTTGCCATTTTCTTCAGGTATTTATCTTTTTGTTCTTCGCTGCCATGAAACGATAATGGCGAAACACAAGCTATCAAATGCGCAATGGATGAAAAGATCATGCCATTATTCTCGCAGCCATAAGCCAAAGCTTCATAGGCCACACAGGTTTTAAGGGCCGAAAATCCTTTTCCGCCATAATGTTCGTCGGCCACAAGCCCGTGCAGACCATGTTTCGAGAAATGATTCCATAAACTGCGGTCGAAAAAGTTATTCTTATCTTGTTCAACCATGTCCTTGGCAGGAAAAGACTTGCCAACCTCATGAAAAGTGTTGTAAATGGTTTTGTAGTTTTTGAGTACGCCTAAAATCATAATAAATGATTAAATATAGCATTTAATACAACTAAAGTAGAATTTTTATACCTTAGAGAAAAATAATATTTGTCACTTAGTATTCAACATATTTCCACCTATTTCCCGGCTGGTACCCTTGATAACCAACAACTCTCCGGTGAATTTAACACCTTGCCTGAGGAAATCTTTAAAAAAACAGGGATTAACCGTCGTTTTATCTCTGCCCCCGGCGAAATTGCCTCTGATTTGGCTTTCAAGGCGGCTGAAAATTTATTTAATGAAACTAAGATTGATAAAAGCACTATTGACTTCCTGATTTTCTGTTCGGAAGGCTTCGATTACATTGCTCCGGCTTCTTCCTGCATTTTACAACACCGTTTGGGTTTATCCAATAAATTAGGCTGTGTTGATTTGCCTTATGGTTGTTCAGGTTATGTGTACGGTTTAATGATGGCGGCCGGTTTATTGGAATCGGGTGCTGCAAAAACTGTTTTATTTATTACAGCAGATATTCCCACAAAAGTATTACAAGCCGATGATTTGGAATTAAGAAGTGTGTTCAGCGATATCGGCACTGCCAGCTTATTACAATTAGGAAAAACTAAAAAGCCAACGCAGTTTTGTTATGGTACGGATGGCAAAGGAGCTATGGATTTATATGTAGAGAGAAGCGGTTTCCGAAACGCCATCACCCCTGAATTCATTAACGAAACCAAATTACCCGGTGGGAAAATGCTAATGAACGGCACCAACGTATTTTTATTTGCGATTAAAAGAGTACCTTCATTAATTAAAGATATTTTAGAAAAGAATAAGGAGGAGATTGATGATATCGACTTATTTATTTTTCATCAGGCCAATGCTTACATGTTAGAGATTTTAAGAAAGAAAATAAAAATACCGAAGGAGAAATTTTTTACGAATATTGATGCTTATGGTAATTCAGTTTCTTCTTCCATTCCCGTTGCT
>JAHEYE010000351.1 GCA_023251695.1 Sphingobacteriaceae bacterium
CAATCCGCCCCCGAAATGATTCGATATCCTGTCGAAAATCAAACTCACAGTATCTAATGAATCGCTCCTGAAAAATATGCGGGTAAAACTTATGAAAGAAAGTGTCACCAACACCATGGCACCGTTGATGAAAAAAGATTTTGAATTTTTAAATGGAGAAATCCGCAACCACAATTTATGAATGACTAAACCCAAACCATTTAATCCGCCCCAGATAATAAACAACCAACTGCTGCCATGCCATAAACCACCTAAAAGCATGGTCACCATTAAATTTATATTGGTGTTAACCGACTCCCTGAATTTTTTGCTGAAATAGGAAATTAATGCAAATGCTATTGCAATCGCGAAAAGAACCAATAGTAACCATATTTTCCCGGTTAACATCACCAGAATAATAGCAAGAATACTAATGGCAACATAAGAACCAACGGTTCCCTGTCTATTCCCGCCGAGAGGAATGTACAAATACTCCTTTAACCAGGAAGAAAGAGAAATGTGCCAGCGTTTCCAAAAATCACTTACATCCTGCGCTTTGTAGGGTGAATTGAAATTTGTTTTTAAACGGAAACCCAATATCAAGGCAACACCTATTGCGATATCAGTGTACCCCGAAAAATCCATATAGATCTGGAGTGAATAACCAAATATGCCTAAAACTGTTTCGACGCCCGAATAATAATTTGGATTATCAAAGATGCGGTCGATAAAATTAACCGCTATATAATCCGCATATATTTTTTTCATCAAGCCATTCAGAATCCAGAACAATGCGAGCCCAAATTCCTTTCGTTTTAAATCATAAGGTAAATACACCTGATATAAAAAGTCGTGCGCCTTTACAATCGGACCAGCCACTAAGTGCGGAAAAAAGCACACGAAAAAACCATAATCAAAAATATTTTTAACAGGCTGCACATTTCCCCTGTATAAATCCACAGTATAAGAAATCGATTGAAAGGTAAAGAAAGAAATTCCGACAGGTAAAATCAATTTATCTACACTGAAGTGCGTTCCCATAAATGTATTGGTGAAATGGGAGAAATGATTGAAGAATTGAATATTAGCTCCGAACAATTCGTTACAACTGCTTGCAAAAAAATAAGCGTATTTAAAATAGCCAAGCAAAAGCATATTGAAACAAATACTTATAGTAAGGAATGTCCTTTTGTTTCTTTTCGAAGAGGATTTATGAATCAGGCGCCCCCAATTATAATCGCTGCAAATAGTAAATATCAACAGTACGAGAAAAACACCGCTGGTCTTGTAATAAAAGAAAAAGCTAACCAATAAAAGATAAATGTTCCTGAGCGCAATTTTTTTATAGACCACTGCATACAACAACAACACAACCGCGAAAAATCCCCAAAAGAATAATTGTGTAAACAGAAGCGGTTTTCCCTCTGTGAAAGTGAAAATGTCTTTTAGGTATGTTAAAAAATCATTCAATTATTTTACTTTTGAATTGGCTTTGTAACTTTTATCAATGGCATCAAACATCATTTGTCCGACTATCGCATAACCTTTCGGACTAAAATGCACTCTATCCCTGCCTGCCAAACCTACTTTGTACCATTTGTAAATAGATTTATAGCCTCCCATTACTGTATACAAATCCCAAAGCGCGGTTTTGTGTTTTTCCATCAATTCAAACATAGCGTCGTGTGCTTTAATCGGACGTTTATTGGCAGTTCTGCGTTTAATGTAATTATCGCTTGTTGTAGTAAGGAGGATAGCGCAATCGGGTGATGCTTTTCTCACTTCTGTAATTAAACTATCGTAATTCTCAATATAGTCATCTTTTGTAAAATCTTTTCCTTGCGTATCGTTTACACCCAATGAAAAAATCACAAGATCCGGTTTTAACGTCTCTAATTGTTGTCCGAATAAATTACATTTCAAGTACGAATTGCTTGACGCACCATTCACACCGAATCCTGCATAATAAAATCCGGGTTTAGTATTTTCCAGACTGAATCCATACAACATAAAATCAGGGCGGACAGTATCCATTTTTAGCAGGTCAAAATTTACCGAATCAATTTCCTGTTCAAATTCAAAAAGTGTGTATCCTTTTTGTGGTTCTTCCCTACGGATATATTTTGATTCCATTGCGGTTAAACTGAACTGAAAACTCGGATTCATATTGGTGTAAATTTTCAGCGAATTGAATTTTTCGTGATGACCATTCTTATTCAATTTTATGCCGAAGGTATTGGCACTGTCGTTGGTAACGGCAGCAATCCCCGCCATTCCTAAATTAAGACACATCTCTTTCCAAGTGGCGCAACGGAATCTTTTCCATTTACCCGTTGTGTACGATTTAAAATATAACGGACTGTTTGTTTTGGCAATTCTATAAGGGAAACAATACAAACCGCCGCCTTCAAAATTTTTGTATGATTGGAAATTGGAAATCAATTTATCACTCCAGGTCCCTGCCTGTATGTGTGAGCCGCCATAATGTACGATCGTCACTTTATCGCGTTTTCCTTCCCTTAATTCATCTATTTTTTTATAGAAGGCCAGCATTAATGAACTGTCCTTACTATGGCTCAGGTAATTTTCTGCATAATTGATGAACGAATAAGTTCTTGCGGTAACAGGCGTAACTGTTTGTGCCGTTACTTTTAAGGCAAACACAAATAAAAACAAAAGAACTATTTTATTTCTTAGAGCGTACATACGTATTATAATCGTTTATTAATGATGAATACAAAAGTGT
>JAHEYE010000140.1 GCA_023251695.1 Sphingobacteriaceae bacterium
GCCAAACGTATTTCATGTAAAGATTTAATGGCGGTTCAGAAATTCCATAATTTAATACTGTAAGATTGGTTGTAGTACTGAATATGGGCGCTGTACTTAGAACAATCTGATTGGGATTTGCAGACGAATCGGGACGTACTTCCCATAATGCAAATTCATATTCGGTATTCGCTGCACTGTTAGGCGAACTGAGATTCATGGGCGTCCACTGAAACAAAATATTTTGTGGATTTTGCGGCGTTACATATTTTCCGCACTGGGGTAAATTCAGAAACGGAGGATCGCTTAACATGAACCAGGCTTGTGAACAGGACTCGTTGCTCACCTGAATATTTCCCGGATTGTAGTAATCGTATGCTTTTACGCATACACTGTAATACCCTTCAGGCAGCGCCATCCGCTGTTCATACTGCGCCTGATTAATACCAATAAAATCGAGGTTATTGCTATTGAGATAAGGGGCTAAATCAGCTCCACTTAATAATAACGGAACACCCGATTGTAAATTTATTGGTGGCGGATTAAATAATTGCTTTGTTACGAGTGTAAAACCGTTGCCTTTGATTTCAATTTTTAATCGGATGTTATACTGTGGTGTTGTAAAATCGTTGAACTGAAGGATTATCTTAAGCTTTTCTGAAGAGGGATCAGCATAATCCGGCAGGTAACCACTGTAGGGCGGAATCAATTGCGCGCTTAATTGTACAGGATAAATCTGAGAAAAAAGATTTCCTGCAAAAACTAAGAAAAGGACCGCAATAAGAAATTTAAACCGCCTCATGAATTTGGGTGGTAAAAATAAGAATTTTTGCGAATTCTCTTTGATAAAGACATAAAAAAAACCCGCTTAATGAGCGGGTTTAAATGATAAAATTTTGGATATTATTTGCAATCCGTATTGGTTTGGCCCTGCACAGTATTATTTTTTAGAATACATTGGGTCGCTTTTAACACTTCAAGCTTACCTGCAATCGTGCAATTCTGCACTGAAGTATAAGCATTACCGGTTGAAGTTATTTTTCCGGTTTTATTTACGGTATCCATTACAAGAAAGCCTCCGTTGTTGGATTCGATCTTTCCTTCTGTTGTGGAACCGTTTACAATAATTGTAGAGTTGGCAGTAATTCCTTTGATTTTTCCTGAAAACGAGGAGCTATTAGCAATCGCTAAAAATCCTCCGTCGATATTAATACCTCCTTCAATTTTTGCGCCACTCAAAAGCACATATTGTCCTTTCACAATATCCAGATCTAAAGTTTCTTCACCACTATAAACATCTGCATGTCCGGCAGGTTTCAAATCTGTTCCCATACCTGTAGTAGGGTCGTATGTAAAATCTACAACATCGCCAATCTCAGGTGCAATGTCTGCAATAAATTCAACAGCATATCCCGGTGGGATGTTTGCCATTCTTCCGGTTGGGTCTGCAATTATTTCCGAAGTTATTAAACGCCCGTTGCCTACTCCTCCGGGTTTCTTTGTAACAATTCCTCTTGCCATAATATAAAAATTTAGTTTATTTTCTTACACAATAATAGTACAATTTTTAAAATATTAAAATATTTTGTTTAAATTGGGGTTTATTATGCTCAGGCCCTTTTCTACCCTCTTGTTATTCACAGCTTTGACCATTTGCTGTCAGAACTCCTATTCAAATATTGATTCTTTAAAAAAAGTACTCCCTCAAATGAAGGGACAAGAAAAAGTCAAAATCTACCGTCTGTTATCTGTCAAATACACAGGGATTAATGATGATACGGCCCTATTCTATTGTAATTTGGGTTTGGAATTGGCAAAAAAAGAAGGTCTTAAAGAGAGCGAAGCGAATATTTTAATTGTCTTAGGCAACGCCTATCTGGATAGAGGTAATTACGGAGCCGCACTTGAAAGCTACATTAAAGCAGACAAGATATTTGAAAGCATAAATAATGAACAAGGCATGAGTACTGCCGCCATGAATATGGGTTTAGTTTATGATGAACAGAAATTATTTGACAAAGCACTTAAACAATACAATTATGTACTTGAAAAATCAAAAGCTATTGGCGACAAAGGAAGGTATGCTTCCTGCCTGGATCTTCTAGGAGGCCTATATTATTCGGTTGATACCCATAAAGCACTAAAATACTGGGAAGAGGCAGCGGAGATATTTAAATTCATTAATGATATAGACAGAGCGATGATCTGCATAGGCAATATCGGCATTATTTATCAAGAGCGTGGTAATTATGATAAAGCATTGGCAAATCTTAGGACCTTTCTGGATTACACCAGAAAAACCAGTAAACAAAAAGGGCTCGTAGCTGCCTACCACAACATAGCATTAGTCTATCGTGATAAAAAAGATTATCCAAATGCTATCAGTTACCTCGACAGCTGTGTTTTAGTCGGCGAAAAAATAAAAGACTTTGGTGGACTAAGCGAAACTTATCACACACTTCACCAAATTTATAAAGAACAGAATAAATTGGATAAAGCACTTGTCTATTATGAGCTTTCTACCGGCGCGAAAGATTCCCTCTTAGGTCAAACCAAACACAACGAACTCATTGAAATGTCAACCAAATACCAAACCGACAAAAAAGAAACAGAAAACAAACTTCTTAACCAGCAGATAGAATTAAAAAACGTAGAAAGCAGCCGTCAGCAATTAGCAATTACCCTCATTGGTATAATTCTTGCCATTGTTGCTATAGTTGTCTTTATTTTGATCCGCCAGAACAGAATTAAACAACGCATAAATTCAGAACTCGCAGAAAAAAATCACATCATTGAAGAACAACATAAAGATATTACAGATAGCATACAATACTCCAAACGCATTCAGGAAGCCATCATGCCCACCATGCACTTGTGGGAAGAAACACTTGCCGATTCATTTGTGCTTTATAGACCAAAAGATGTTTTAAGCGGCGATTTCTTTTGGTTGGAGAAAACAAAAGATACAATTTACTTTGCCGCCTGCGATTGTACAGGACATGGTGTTCCGGGAGCGATGGTAAGCGTAATATGCAGCACAGCACTTAATCGCTCTGTAAAAGAATTCGGTATAAAAGATACCGGACAAATTTTAGATAAAGTTCGGGAGCTGGTTCTTGAAACATTCGAAAAAAGTGAAAGCAGTGTGCAGGATGGGATGGATATTTCCCTCTGCGCTATTAATACAAAAACACTTGAACTTAAATGGTCGGGCGCCAATAACCCTTTATGGTACCTGAGTGATAACGAAGCCATAGAGGTTACCGCTAATAAACAACCGATCGGACAAGTAGATAATCCAACTCCCTTTACTCAACACAGCATTCAACTCAATAAAAAAGATATTATTTACATTTTTACAGATGGTTATGCCGACCAATTTGGCGGTCCAAAAGGCAAGAAGTTCAAGTATAAACAGCTTAAAGAATTGCTTACCACTAACGCTTCAAAAGCTATGAGCGAACAACGCGACATTCTACTCAATGCTTTTAATAGCTGGAAAGGGAACCTTGAACAGGTTGACGATGTCTGTATTATAGGCGTAAGGGTTTAACCCGGAATCATTCCCCCTTCGAAGGGGGACGTAACGACGCAGTCGTGACGGGGGGATGTGAAAAACCCCTTGCAAAAAACCACATAAAACCTTATCCTTGTACCTTCAAAATTCACTTATGAAACGTATACACTTATTGATTACTTGGGCTGTACTTATTACCCTCGCTTCCTGTAAATCGGGCGATAACGAGTTGGCCAATATAGAATCTAAAATCCAGGCTGTTGATTCCGCTAAAACAGGAGAAGAATTTGAACATGTTTCAGAACAATTCGCCGACCTCCGCGTTTTAAGATATAATGTAAAGGATTTTGAAAAACTGAGCCCTCAGGTTAAAGAACTACTTTATTATTTATACGAAGCTGCCTTGTGCGGCCGTGATATGACCTGGGATCAGAATTACAAATATAATTTAACCGTGAGAAAAACATTAGAGGCCATTCTTGCGGATGTGGATGAGCATATCGACCAAAGCTCTGACGACTACAAAAAATTCCTAATTTATGCTAAACGTGTTTTCTTTAGCAGTGGCATTCACCACCATTACAGCAGCGATAAATTTGTTCCTGAATGCTCCAGGGCTTTTTTTAGTGATTTAATGCATCACTCCGATACAACTAAATTACCAATTGCCGCAGGCCAGTCTGCTTCTGCATTTTCAGAATTCATTCTAGGAATTATTTTTGATGAAAATATAGCTTCTAAAAAAGTACAGCTCGACCCAAAGAACGATATGGTTGTTAAATCAGCTATCAATTTTTATGAAGGTGTGAATCAAAATGAAGTGACCGAATTCTACGAAAAAAAGATTAATAAAAAAGATACAACACCTGTTATGACAGGACTCAATGGGAAATTAGTAAAAGAAAATGGTAAATTAGTTGAGAAGACATGGAAGCTTGGCGGGATGTATTCGGCAGCCATAGAAAAGATTATTTTCTGGTTAGAGAAAGCTGTTGCTGTTGCAGAAAATCCTGCACAAAAAGAATCCCTAGAAAAATTAGTCAAATATTACCGTTCAGGGGATTTAAAAGATTTTGATGATTATTGCATTGCCTGGGTGAAAGACACCGAAAGTTTGGTGGACGTAGTGAATGGTTTTATTGAAGTTTACCAGGATCCTTTAGGCCGCAAAGGTTCTTTTGAATCGGTTGTATCGGTTAAAGACTTTGAAGCAAGCAAACGTATTGCAGCTATTGGAGCCAATGCTCAATGGTTCGAAGACAACTCCCCTCTTTTTCCCCAACATAAAAAGAAAAACGTAAAGGGAATTTCTGCAAAAGTAATTAATGCAGTTGTTGAATCGGGTGATTCAGGTCCGGTTACCCCGATTGGAATTAATTTACCGAACAACGAATGGATAAGGGAAACACACGGCTCTAAATCTGTTAACCTTGGTAATATTGTTGAAGCATTTGACCGCGCAGGAGGTACCAGTATCGTTGATGAATTTTATTATACTGATGAAATAAAAAAACGGGTGGAAGAATATGCGCCTCTTGCTGATAAATTACATACCGATATGCACGAAGTAATCGGACATGCCAGCGGACAAATTGAAAATGGCGTTGCACAACCGCATGAAACTTTAAAAAACTACGCGAGCGCTTTAGAAGAAGGCCGGGCCGACTTAGTTGCCCTTTATTATTTATTGGACCCGAAATTAGTTGAGCTTGGTGTAATGCCTTCGTTAGATTACGGAAAAGCTGCCTACGACGAATATATCACCAAAGGATTGATCATTCAATCATCACGCATTAAATTCGGAAACAACATTGAAGAATCTCACATGCGTAACCGTCAAATGGTTTCGGCCTGGGCTTTCGAAAAAGGAAAGAAAGATAATGTGATTGAAAAGATAATGAAAGACAACAAAACTTATTTCGTTGTGAATGATTATACGAAACTCCGTGTTTTATTCGGCGATCTGTTAAGAGAAATACAGCGCATTAAATCACAAGGGGATTATAAAGCAGGTCATGATTTAATTGAAAACTACGGTGTAAAATTAGATCCCGCTTTGCATAAAGAAACTTTAGAGCGCTACGGCAAACTAAAAATTGCTCCTTATGCAGGGTTTATTCAACCAAAGCTGACCCCGGTAATGAAAGATGGAAAAATAGTGGATGTTACAATAAGTTATCCTGATAATTTTTTAAAGCAGATGCTTGAATACGGAAAAAGTTACGGATTATTACCTGCTGTAAATTAAAAAAATAAAACCCCGCTACTGCGGGGTTTTTTATTTAAGATAATCGGGAAGCGGCGTGGCTGCATTCACGGCTTCATAAAAAGCCCGGTGAATTTTTCCTCTTATGCCAAGCTTTGCCAATTTATTTTCTTCCGCATCCGGATAAACTCTATTAGAAAGAAAAACAACTATTAATTTATTCTTTGGATCAACCCACGTAAATGTTCCTGTAAATCCGCTGTGGCCGTAACTTTCCGGACTGCATAATTCGGTAACAGGACTATCTTTTTTCTCATCAGGCTCAGGCTTATCAAAACACAATCCTCTTCTGTTATTCGGCGCGAAATGATACGAAGTGAAATCTTTTACCACATTACTGTCAAGATACTGAACACCTCCGTAATTTCCTTTGTTAAGATACATCTGCATAAGAGTGGCGAGATCTTTTGCGGTACCAAATAAACCGGCATGCCCCGCTACACCACCGAGCATCGCTGCTCCGGGATCGTGAACATAACCATGCACAACCTGCTTTCTGAATTTTGTATCATTTTCGGTTGGGGTAATCTCAGCTAATTTATATTTCTCAAGCGGACGGTAAGTTAAACCTAATCCCATAGGGGCATAAAAATTTTCCGCCACATATTGTTCCTGTGGTTTTCCGGTTTGTTTTTCTATAATGCGTTGCATGAAATAATAACCCAGATCACTGTATAGATATTTCCCTTTTTCTTCAGGTTTACTTCTCAATATTCTGCTAAACATAGTATCAGCAACCCATTTAGCTGCGTATAAATCCTTCGCCACCTGAACAGGGTACTTTTCTGACTTTTTCTCATCGTAGATTCCAGGCTTATAGTTTCCTTGTTTGTCCATGGTTTTAAGATAAAAGGGTATCCATGCCATCAGGCCCGCCTGATGTGTAAGAACATCTTCAATCACCAAATCATTTTTATCACTGCCCGCCACTTCAGGAAGATAATAGCCCAATGTTTGTTTGTAATCGAATTTCTTTTCTGAATTTAATTTCATTAGCGCCAGACAAGAAGAAGAAATTTTTGTGACCGAAGCTAAATCATAAACCGTTTGATCGGTAACTTTTGGAGAAGCGCTGTCGTAAGTAAACGTTCCGTAAGATTTTTGAAAAAATAGTTTCCCATCCTGAATCGCAACAACCTGACAACCGGGATAAGCTTTCTCTTTTATACCCAGATTCGCAATGCTATCTATTATCTCAAGGTTTTTTTTTTGAATTCCCATCTGAGAAGGTTCAACAAACTTCATACGGATAATCTCATCATTATCTAAACCTGAATTCAATTTAAAATATTTCGTACTAACCGGAAGGCGTCCGTTCACCTTTGCAGCACCAAAAATTACATTCGCTGCAGCTTTTTGTGTAAAAACAGTGTACTCATAAGCCATTATCACAGATTCTAAATGGTTAGGCAATTTCAATGCATTTAAAACATAAGGATTATTGAAAAACACCCCTATTGTTGGTTTCCGGGAAGAAATCGAATCAATGAGCCGCAGACTTTGATCACTTACCCCATAATTCTTATCCTGCCTTAAAGTAGATTTATTTATTTGAAGGATAACAAAATTGTAATTCTTTAATTGGGAGAAAAGTGAATCAATATCTTTTTTCTTCGCGTCATGCTCAATACCGAAATGTTTTACAGGCGCATAATTCAAAACAGATCTACTGAAAGTGTTTTCTTCTGCCATCCCAATTGAAACTTCTGCGATTCTCAAAGTATCCAAAGCTTTCAGTGGCAGCAAATGATTGTCATTTTTCAAAAGCGTCATCGTTGCTTCAGCAAGTTTTGTATTTAGAATATCGGATTCTTTTGTATTTAATTCCTCGTAAAGATTTTTAGTATGAACGTGTTGTTTATGATTTAATCCACACCAATATTTTGCTTTTAATATTTTTTTGCAATGCGCATCTACTTCTTCCTGCTTAATTGTTCCAAGCGCAATCGCTTTTTTAATTTCATCCAATGCTTTGGGAACATCATGTAAAAACAACAAGACGTCGTTTCCTGCCTGTAAAGCTTTCACATCAATAACACCGGGCGTGAAATAATCGGAGGCTCCCTTCATATTTAATGCATCCGTAAATACCAAACCTTCAAAACCCATTTCTTTTCTCAACAAATCTGTCACAATTTTTGGTGACAAAGTTGATGCGAGATTTTTGGTTGTATCGAGCGCCGGAATATTTAAATGTGCTACCATTATACTTGATAAACCTCTTTCAAATAAATATTTGAACGGAAATAATTCCACCGAGTCTAATCTTTCGCGCGGATGATTAATTAAAGGCAAACCTTTGTGAGAGTCTACATCTGTATCACCATGACCAGGAAAATGTTTCGCGTTTGCCATTACGTGTTCGTTTTGCATGCCTGCCATGTACATATAGGCTTTCTTAGCAACATTCAATTTATCTTCCCCAAAACTTCTGATGCCGATAACAGGATTAGCAGGATTATTATTTACATCAACCACCGGAGCGAAATTCACATGCAAACCCATCCGTTTACATTCCTTCGCAATTTGCCTGCCCATAAAATAAACAAGCGAATCATTTTGAATAGCGCCTAAAGCCATTTGTTTCGGATAACGCGGCGCACTATCCAAACGCATCGCAAGTCCCCATTCCGCATCAATACTTAAAAGCAAAGGTGTTTTTGCTCGCGACTGATAATAGGTAACAAGCTTCGCGTGTTTCATTGGTCCACCCTGCATCATAATTAAACCGCCTACATTATATTTTTCAATTATTTCGCGTGTCTCACGTACATGTTTCATATCCTTATTACTGTAAGCCGCAATCATGAACAATTGGGTAATGCGTTGGTCAGGACTTAA
>JAHEYE010000141.1 GCA_023251695.1 Sphingobacteriaceae bacterium
GGCGAGCGCAATATAGCATTGGTTGAAACACTTTACAGCTGTGGCCTAAGGGTAAGTGAATTAGTAAATCTGAAAATAACTGATTTGCATTTAAATGAAGATTACGTAAAGGTGACGGGGAAAGGCAATAAAGAACGCCTTGTTCCCATTGGGAAAACTGCAAAAAAATTAATTAAAAATTACATAAATAAAGTAAGGACTCATTTGTCTATTAAAAAGGCGGCGGTTGATCACATTTTTTTAAACCGGAGAGGCGGATCTTTATCCCGCGTGATGGTTTTTTACGTCATCAAAGATCTAGCCGCTAAAGCCGGAATAAAAAAGAGATTAAGTCCGCATACATTCAGGCATTCTTTTGCCACACATTTGGTTGAAGGCGGCGCGGATTTAAGAGCCGTACAGGAAATGTTAGGTCATGAAAGCATTACCACTACAGAAATTTATACCCATCTCGACAGGCAATATTTGCGGGATAATATTTTAAGCTATCATCCCCGTAATAAAAAATAACATTGTCACTTTCATCCCTTAAGTCTCTTTTGTCCCTTAAAATCCCTACCTTTACCCTATGAAAACATTCCAGGTTCCTGAGTTTTACCGCAGTCCGATTATTTCCGCGGTTAAGCAATACCGCAAGGTTCAGGATCCGCGTAAAAAAGACAATTCCCCAACTATTTTAGATTTTGGTCCGGTGCAATTTTTTGTAGCACGGCATTTTGGATTTTGTTATGGAGTTGAAAATGCGATTGAAATTGCCTTCAAAGCCATTGATGAAAATCCGGGGAAACGTATTTTCTTATTGAGTCAGATGATTCATAATCCGGCCGTGAACAAAGATTTAAACGAACACGGCGTACAATTTTTGCAGGATACGCATGGTGAACAGTTGATTTCGTTTGATGTTTTAACTCCTGATGATGTTGTAATTATCCCTGCTTTTGGTGCACCTTTGAATATTTTAGATATTCTTGATAAAAAAGGAATTCAAACTGAAAAATATAATACTACTTGTCCGTTTGTGGAACGTGTTTGGAAAAAATCAGAACAGATTGGCGGAACAAATCATACCATTATCATTCACGGAAAATATAATCACGAAGAAACCCGTGCCACATTTTCAAGAAGCGCGAAACACAGTAAAGTCATTGTGGTGAAAGACATTGAAGATTCAAAAAGACTGGCGGCATACTTAGAGGGAAATAAAACTCAGGAAGACTTTGAAAAAGAATTTTCCGGAAAATTTTCTGATGGCTTTAATATAAAAACAGATTTACAAAAAGTAGGTGTGATTAACCAAACCACCATGCTTGCCGGCGAAACCGAAGAAATTTCCAATTATTTTAAAACAGTTATGGAAAGTAAATACGGAAAAGAGAATCTTGACAAACATTTTGCGGACACACATGATACTTTGTGTTACGCTACTAACGAAAATCAGGATGCTACTTATGGTTTATTGAATACGGAGGCAGATTTGGCCATTGTAATAGGCGGATATAACAGCAGTAACACATCACATCTCGTGGAATTATGTGAACGTAAATTTCCGACCTATTTCATTTCATCAGAAAAAGAAATAGAGAGTAAAACAAAGATTAATCACTTCGATTATCCCAATAAAAAACATTTAAGCACTTCAGATTTTTTACCTGATAAACAACCGCTAAAAATTATTATAACTAGCGGAGCTTCTTGTCCGGATTCAATTGTAGATGCTGTGATGCTCAAAATAAATTCTTTTTTTGAAGGTGTGAGTGCCGTGGACGCTGTCCTAAAAAAACTTTCCACCACCCACGACTGAAGTCATGGGACTTGTAACAAAAAAGCCGAATATGAAACTAAACCTAACCCGTCCACTCGCATTCATTGACCTTGAAACAACTGGGTTAAACGTTGCCAGCGATCGCATCATGGAAATCTGCATTTTAAAAGTAAATGTAGATAATGCTATTGAAGTGAAAACAATGCGCATTAATCCTGAAATGCCAATAAGCAAGGAGTCATCAACTATCACCGGCATTCTGGATAGCGATGTGAAAGACTGCAAAACATTCAAGCAGGTTGCCGCAGAACTAGCTCAATTTATAGGTAACGCCGATATAGCAGGATATAATTCAAACAAATTTGACGTTCCTGTTTTAGTTGAAGAATTTTTACGCGCAGAACTTGATTTTGATTTATCGAACCGTAAATTAATTGATGTTCAAAACATTTTTCATATCATGGAACCAAGAACATTGGCTGCAGCATATAAATTTTATTGCGATAAGAAAATTCAAAATGCACATAATGCAGAGGCTGATATAAAAGCCACCTACGAAGTGTTTTTAGCGCAATTAGATCGTTATGCAGATAAACAATTTGAGGATGCCAAGGGTAACCTGCATACACCTGTGAAAAACGACATGAATATACTATCTGAATTGAGTACGAAAACAAAAAATGCCGACCTTGCCGGAAGAATCGTGTTCAATGAAAAAGGCGTCGAAGTTTTTGCTTTTGGGAAACATAAAGACAAACCCGTAACAGAAGTGTTTGAAAAAGAACCTTCCTATTACAATTGGATCATGAATGGGGATTTCCCGCTTTACACCAAAAAGATTATTACACAAATCAGGTTACTAATGAGAAAAACCTAAGGTTTTGTAGCTAAATTTTTAGATTTTTCTGTTTCGTCGAATAAAACAACCCTTCTGGCATAATTCTTGTATGTAATGAGTCGGCGACTTGATTTTGGGTTCTTATTTAAGTAAATTCATTATACCAAACCGCTAAAATTATTTGATGGGTAAAACATTTACATTTCAAAATTTAGTTTTTTCTTTACTTTTTATCTTAAGCATTAACTTAAGATCACAAACTTATTGGGCGCAGGCCAGCGGCGGAAATCACGTTGATGAGGCCATGGACGTTTGCAACGATGCTGCCGGAAATGTTTACTCTACCGGTTATTTTACTAACTCTGCTTCTTTCGATTCTTACATGGTTACTTCGGCATCTTCAGGTATACCTGACGGATATGTTTACAAAACCAATTCAGCCGGACAAATGCAATGGATTACTAAATTCGGTGGTGTTGGTTCTGATAGAGGTTTATCAATCAGAGTAGACGGAGCCGGTAATACTTATATTACTGGTTATTATTACAGCACTGCAACTTTCGGAACATTTACTCTTGCATCTGTTTCAGGTTCGCAGGATATTTTTATAGCCAAACTGGGGCCTAGTGGTAATTTTCTTTGGGTGCGCTCTGCAGGTGGTAGTCAGGTTGATATTCCGAGCAACATTGCTATTGACAATGCAGGTGATGTAATAGTTACCGGTTCTTTCCAGGGAATTGCAACATTTGGCACGAATACATTTACAAGTCAGATTACCCCATCTACTACAATAAATTCTTACGATGCTTTTACGGTAAAATATTCGAATAGCGGAAATTATTTATGGTGTAAAACCGGAAGCGGAAAATTTACCGACCGAGGCATGGATATAATCACCGATGCATCAAATGATATTTATGTATGCGGTCAGTTTTCTGACACGGTTATGTTTGATGTTCTGCATACCAATGCGATCATGAATGCGGTATTCTTAATAAAATACTCAAGTACGGGGAATGAAATTTGGTTCAGGAAAGCAAGCGCAAGCAGTTCGATTGCTTATGCACTGGCAATTAACAGTACGAACGATATTTTTATGGCCGGGGATTTTACCGGGACCATGGGTTTTTACGGTACAATAAATAATTTCTTAAGTGGCACCTATGCCAACAAAATGTATTTGGCAAAATACGATAAGAACGGAACTTATATATGGGGTGTTGCAAACAGCTCACAAAATTATTTATCAGCAAGAAATTTGGCACTTGATAATGCAGGTGACGCTTATATCATTGGTGAATACGGATGCACGCTCACTGAATTTGCTGACGTAACCGATAAAGGCTTATTCAATAGTATTGGTTATGCCGATATTTTTGTGGTGAAACATTCTGGTGCAACAGGAGTTCGTTCTTGGATGCGGAATTTAGGAGGCCCTGCAAAAGATGAGGCACATGGTATTACTTTACCTTCTATCAACAATCCCATTATTGCAGGTAGTTATGAAAGAAGGTTTAATTGGACAACCAATTGGTCTGCCATCACTAATATTTACCCGACTGGAAAATCATATCCTTACTGGTCATCGTACCAAACGCCCTCATATTGTACAGATATTGATTATGATAATTACAATATTATAACATCAGCCGGTTTTTGTGATGCCTTTGTAGGAAAAGTTATTGATCTCGCTAGACAACCCTATGATTATTACGCTAGATCCGGATCATTATGCTCAAGACCCTTTGTAAAATCGTGTATCAACTTCACTTCAACTTCTTGTCCTGACACAATTCATATGTGCGGACCAAATAAAATAAATGCCATTACAAATACTGATGATTTGGGGGATGCTGGCGATGTTGGACCTTATCATCATTTTAAATGGTCAACTGCACTAAATGATACTTTACAAACATCAGGTACAATTAGTTTAAACGGTTCTTATAATGTTTCAGTAACTACAATGGATGGTTGCTATAGTAGTAAGGATACTGTTTATGTAAAAGTACATCCTATTCCTTCTAAACCTCATGTGACTGATACAAAAGGATTCAATTTCCAAAAATTTCCTATTACCAATACAATTAAAATGTGTAAACCTGATACTGTAAAAATAACAGGAGGGTTTATTAAAGGGAATTCATTCGCTTGGTCAGTTTCCCTGGGCGGACCATGGCTCTCGACACCTGATTCGAGTGTTATCACCACTAACGGAGGTTTGTATGCATTTACTTTAACCAGTCCTTTCGGTTGTAAAGCAGTAACCACAGTTAGCGTACAAGTAGATTCTATTAAACCTATTATTCCAAAAATCAATTTAGCAGACACTGTAAAAATTTGTTGTGGACAAACAGTTTTTGTGAACTTATATGATAGTATTTTGAATCCAGTTGGAAGTCCAACTCCCTGCATCGGAATAATTGACACTTTAAAATGGTATATCAGTCCGGGTACTGCGGGTATTTCTATGTTAACAAATTGCGGAAAACCTGAAGATGCCTATATCAGCACCTGTACTACGGGCAGCTATACAATTACCGGTATCATTAAAATAAATAATTTATGCGGCGTTAAAACCTATACAGTTACAAAAGTAGTTTACATCAAAGTAAATCCTAATCCAATAATTAATTTATCATATACAGGGCTCACACAATTTTGTCCGGGTGATAGTGTCAAAATAATTATCAATCACAATTATCCGATTCAATGGAGTATTGGAGGCTCTATAAATGCGAGCAATTTTACCAAAGACACGGTATGGATAAAAATTGCGGGATCATATTATATAAGTTGCACAGTAACTAATTCTTTGGGTTGTACATCAAGCCAATGGTTAAGCTTTAGCATTCTTCCAAAACCGGATCCTTTTTTAACTTTATCGCCCCCTATTATTTGTCCAAACGATTCAACTAAAATTACCTGTAACATTCCCGGCGCACTAAACTATAATTGGATTGGTCCGGCCGGGCCATATCCAAATTCACAATTCATCTGGGTAAAAATTCCGGGCTTTTATCATTGTGTGGTTACGGATGCAACAGGATGCGTTCTCACTTCTAACACCATTGAGGTGAAAGTTTACAATACACCTTTCTTAATGGCTAAACCGTCCGCTATTTTTTGTTTAGGAGGAAATACAGTTCTCCAAGTGGTCACAAATGATTCGACAAGCATACAATGGTTGCCACCTTTATTTGGCGGGGGGACTGTGAAGACCGTTACCGCAACAGGTACCTACAGTGTAAAAGTAACTTCGTGCGGAATTACAACTACCTGCGTTATTTCTGTTGTAGCCTCTGCAGCAGTGGCAAACATCACACCTTCCAGCACTATGCTTTGTCCGGGTGATTCAATTTTACTAACCGCAAACAGCGGCATGGCATCATACAACTGGATGCCCGGTAATACCTTAAATACAAATATCTACGTTTATGCAGCAGGAATCTATTCCTTAACTACGACTGATATTAACGGCTGCACAAAAAGTACCACGATAGCAATTACTCAAAATACCAGTGTAGTTACACCTACAGCAGTATCAACGGTTAGCATTTGTTATGGTACTTCGGCTACATTGACTGCAACAGGTACAAGTATTATTAATTGGTATTCCACTCCGCTTATCGGAGGTTATTTAGCAACCGGAAATACTTACATAACTCTTCCATTAACTAAGGATACTGTATACTATGTTTCCAACGCCATTGGTGCTTGCAACAGCATCCGGATTCCGGTGATGGTAAAAATAATTCCTGCTTCAATAAAACCAATTGTAAGTGCTAACTCTCCCGTTTGTAAAGGTGATTCTATAAAACTTACTGCGAATTCGGTAACCGGTGCAACATATAACTGGAGTGGCCCAAATACGTTTACTTCATCCTTACAAAATCCATGGCTGATTGCAACAGGCGGGATTAATCAGGGATTATATCAATTATTTTTAACCGGGGGCGGATGTACAAGCGCAAACAGTGCGGTATTTGTCTCGGTTAATGTCCCTCCTAAACCTATGGTTGCATTCAATCAAACGCTTTGTGTTGGTGATACAATAACTTTAAATGGATATGCTTCAGGTACCGGTATTACTTATAGTTGGACTGGTCCGGTAAGTTATGCGTCTAACTCTGCATCAAATACTATTTCACCTGCGGCTGCAAATCAGTCAGGTATTTATACTTTAGTGATAACAAGCGCAGGGTGTAAGAGTGATACTTCATGTGTAAACGTTCAGGTGAACACTTATCCTAATTTGAATTCATATCTTATCACCAGCAGTTGCAGCTACGATTCCATTTACATGTATGCTGATACCATGAGTGGCGTTACTTACAATTGGAGCGGACCGGGTGGATTTACTTCCAATTCTAATCCCGTAACAATTTATCCTATCAGCGCCGCTACAGCGGGAACTTATAGCTTCAGTGCAAATAATGGTGGTTGCATTGCTTCCAATAATACCTTCACTACAAATTATTTCCTTGCTCCTGTTGTTAATCTTGGTCCTGATACTAATGCTTGTCTCGGAACCGGACTAACATTTACGGTAAGCAGCTTCCCGTATATATTGTGGCAGGACAGCACAACAAATACTTCTTTGAATGTTTACAATACGCCGGGAACATTTTGGGTAGTTGTAGTAGACTCAAACGGATGCTCTGTTTCTGATACTGTGAATGTGGTTTATCTTGATTGTGAATCATTAATAATGCCAAACGTTTTTACACCGAATGGTGATGGCGTGAATGATATATTTTATGTAGGTGGGAATTATCTCCATGGTGAATCGCTTATTGTTTATGACAGATGGGGAATTGAAGTTTACAACTCAGAAGAATTAAGCAAAGGATGGGACGGAACAAACATGCATAATGGCAAAAAATGTGAGGCCGGAACTTATTTCTATATGGCCTACATCACTATTTTCGATGGTAAACACAAAGTTGTAAAAGGTTACCTCTCACTCTTCAGATAATTACCTGATATAAGAAACCGTTACATTTAAATCAGCTCCACCTCCGCTTTTACCCCGACTCGTAGGAGAGTACCATTTTCCGAAGGCTGATGTTTTTACATAGGATGGAACATTGATAGAACCTGCAAAGCAAAATTTTGCCTGATCCATTTCATCCATTAAACATTCGAGGCTGATAAAGAAATCGTCGTTGTAGGTAATGTTGTATTCTTTTAAATCAACGTGCACAATTCCCCGCTTAACGGCGGTTTTAAAAATAACCGGCTTCCTTAAAAAAGTTTCACCGGGTAAGTTTTTTGAATTAACAGAATACAGCATTAAACGGAACCTAAGCGAATCTTCATATTTATTCTGAATAATATAAAAATTAAAGTCCTCAATAAAAACTGATTTGCCCTTTTGATTATTTGCACGGATCGCGGCCTCCTCCCCCTTCCAATTCCCTTCAGTACCCATAAATGCAGAACAATTGCGCACGCTATATTTAGAAGTTCCAAGTACTTTACGTTTCACCTTTTTTGATGTGACGACAACTTCATTCAGTTTAACGACCAGAGGCTCGAGCAAAATAATTTTACTCATCCCTTGCCTCGCTTCCGAAACTGTAAAACCTTTTGTTTTGTAACCAATAGCCGATACTTTTACCGTATCATCTTCCTCACACTTCAAAATATTCAATACAAAATTGCCTTTCTCATCCGCAACTGTACCAATATTTTTACCCTTAATACCAATACTGGCAAATGGAATTCCCGATTTGTTCGATGCATCCGTAATAATAGCATTGTAGAGCCCCTGAGATTGAACTGCCATCGAAAAAGCCATAAAAAGAGCAACCAAGCGCATTGGTCAAAGGTATTAAATAGGTCCTAAAATACCCCTTTTTATTTACTATCTTTGCCAACGGATTTTTTAGAATTATGATTACAGTTACTAATATTAGTTTGCAATATGGCAAACGCGTTTTGTTCGATGAGGTGAATGTTAAGT
>JAHEYE010000142.1 GCA_023251695.1 Sphingobacteriaceae bacterium
TTTAAAAACCAGAAATCCTGATACAGGAAAATCAACATTTAAAGTTACCATGGGTGTAATGCCGGATTACGCTTATGAAGGAAAAGGTTTACGGATTGATGGCGTCACCGATGGAAAACCTGCAGCGGGTGCCGGAATTCAAAAAGGTGATATCATTACAAAATTAGGCGAAACAGAAATTAAAGATATCCAGGTTTATATGAAGGCTCTTTCTGAACATAAAAAAGGTGATACAGTTCCTGTAAAAGTTTTACGCGATGGTAAAGAAGTTGAATTGAAAGTTACTTTTTAATTAAACGCCAACCATTTGTTGTTTCTCGTTATCCCAGACTTTTAATTTGAAGCATGCGATAATATCTTTAGGTTTTAAAGATGTTTTTTTGCATTTCTGCAATTCAGGTATTGCATTATACACTTCAGGCAAACGGTAAAAAGGAATGCGCGCATTAACATGATGAATGTGATGGTAACCGATATTAGCAGTTGCCCAACGCAAAGGCCAGGTCAGCTCCATGTAACTCGACGATTCCATAGCAGCGCCTTCGTAAGTCCAGTCTTCATTACCTGCAAAAGATGTTCCGGGGAAATTATGTTGTGCATAAAATAAATACGCCCCCATGCCCCCTGAAATTAAATGTGGTATTGCGCATAAGAGCACCCAGGTTTGCCATCCTAAAAAATAAAATACGCAAACCTGATAAGTATAATGCACAATCAGCGCAATCAAAGAATCAATGTGCTTACTAAAACGGTTGATAATGGATTTGTAACACATACCCCACATGAAAGCGAAAAAATAGCCAAAGGTTATTGTTAAGGGGTGACGGATAAAAAGATAATGGATTTTTTCAGATCTGCTGCACTTTTCATATTTCAACTTTGAGTATATCGGATAAGAACCAATACTCGCACTAAATAATTTCGAATTGTTTTTATGATGATAATCGTGGCTGCGACTCCAGATTCCAGCCGGCGCCAAAACATAAAATCCGAAAATTGTAAATAAAATATCGGCAGGAATTGATTTCGTTAAAATAGAACGATGTTGATGATCGTGATAAATAACAAATAACCGTACAATAGTAAATCCGGCCAGAACACTGCACACTAATTTTAAACTCCAATGGTAATTGTAAACTGTTCCGATAAGTAACGCTATTAAAATAAACAAAGTGCTTAAAGTAAAATACCAGCTTTTAAAGCGGTCTTCCTTCATAAAAGGCTTGGTCGCCAGTATTAATTGTTTGCCTTCTAACATCAATAGCAAATATACGAAGCAAGAGGCTAATAATGAAATGCCACTTAAGCCTTGGGGCGCTTGTGTTTCCAGCGACGGTGGCTCCATAACCATACTTCCGGTTGAGTCTTAATATCCAATTCCAGTTTTTTAGTATGTAATTCGGATATCTCACCCTCTTTTGTGCTTTTAGGATCATTGACTAAAATTTCAGAATTCACTTCGTAGTAACCTCTCTTAACCAGGTTCACGGTTACATATACGACCGGAAAATTTAATTTCACAGCAATTTTTTCTGTTCCCCAAAAAATGGGCGTATCCTGATTTAAGAAAGTAGTCCAGTAAGCTCCTTCAGGCGCAGGGGTTTGATCGGCAATGAAAGCGGTTGCATTAATTTCATTTTTATTTTTAATCATTTCACGAATGGTATCACGCATAGCATACAAACCATTTCCGAAACGGGTGCGCATTTTGTAAATTAAATTATTGAATTGTTTATTGTGAAGAGGATGATAAATCACGTACAATTTTTGTTTGCACATTAGGCCAAACGAATTACCTGCCCACTCCCAATTTCCGAAATGTCCCATCACAATAATACAACTCTTTTTCTCTTCGTGTAGTTTGTCAAATAATTCTTTTGTTTGCGGTGTGAATGTGCATCGCCTTAAGGCTTCTTTTTTTGAAATGGTAAGTGTTTTGAAAGTTTCCAAAAACAAATCACACAGGTATTGGTAAAATTTGCGTTCGATTTTTTTTAATTCCTCAGGAGATTTTTCCGGAAAGGAATTTTTTAAATTCTGATAAACAACTTTTTTTCTGTAACCAATAACATAGTATAAAAGAAAACAAAAAAAATCGGATACCAAATAAAATAAAGGGAATGGAAGTATTGAAATGAAGTACAGAAATGGTAGAAGAATATAAAAACCGATAGCGCCCAATGGTAATTTATTTGTAGTAAAATTAAGAAAATTTACCCAATAAAAAACCCAGGGGCATTGACACACCAGGGCTTCTTATAAGATGATTAACTTAGTTTCTGATTAATTTACCTTGAGAAACAATACCATTTGAATCAACTAATCGGTACGAATAGATGCCGATGGCCAATTCTGAAAGATTGATCTGTGTTTCATTCATAATAATATCCCTTCCGATAACTTTTTTACCAATCGCATCATAAACTTCAAAATGAGTCGCTTTTGAAATAACATCCACGATTAAGGTAATTGAGCTGCTTGAAGGATTTGGATAAACACTTACACTTGGAGCATTTACCAATCCATTTATTCCGGTACACGGCGAAACAGTTTGTACAATACTAATAGTATCAGAACATCCATTAGAATCTGTTCCTTCAACTGTATAAGTTGTTGTTGTTGTCGGACTCACGACTACACTTGCTCCTGCTCCTACACTTGTCCACGAATAAGTATTAGCGCCTGATGCAGTCAAAGTTACTGAGCTACCTGTACATAAAACACTACTGGTGGAGCTTGCGCTTATAATTGGAAGCGAATTTACAGTTAATGAAATTGTTTTTGTATCCGTACCACAGCTATTTGTTCCATCAACGGTATAAGTTGTGTTTACAGTTGGAGTAACGTTAATTGAAGTTGTGGTTGCACCCGTACTCCAGCTATAAGTTGACGCACCGCTTGCTGTTAAACTTGCTGAACTTCCCTTGCAAATCGCGGTTGGTGTTGCAGCAACTGTTACACTCGGGAGCGGTGATACAGTTAATGATACCATTGCTGAAGAAGTACAAACACCATTCATAACTGTAAGTGTATAATTAGTACTTGTTGTTGGTGTTGCCACTGTTGTAGCAGAAGTTGAAGAAGATAAACTTGAAGATGGGCTCCATGAATAAAGTCCGGGACCCATACCATTCAATTTAAAATCAGGGCGCGCCTGGTAAACATAAGAAACGGTTGTTACAGTTGCCATTGCTGCAGCAGTGAGGTTATCTACACGATAAACAACTGTACTGCTAAATGAGGTTGGGCTGTTATATTGTATAATTACATCCGGGTTATTACCGGTAAAATTATTCGACCATGTTGTTTCAAGTACTAAGTTACTTATGCCATTCCAAATAAAAGGGGTAGTAAAAGAATGCGTGTTATTGTATCCAACCATTGGCGTAAAACTCATAGGTGCTAAAACATTTGTTAAACCAGATTGAAAAGCAATAATATTAGTTAAAGTTGTTGTCCCAACACTCACCTGGAAATTTTGATTAGCATTAATACTAACACCCCAATTAGCACCTCTTGATACTACAGGAAACTGTACACTCATGATAGGAGAATTCGCAACAAAACCCGAAGCGGTTAATTCGCTCGCCAATACAAGCATTTGCATACGCTGTCCGCCATAAAAGGCACTATAAGGGGCAGGATATCCTGCAGCAGTTGTACTTGCTGTATTCTGATTAGCCTGTGTACCGAATGCGAATGTTTTATCAATACCGCCTCCGGAGGCTATAATGGTTTGTGAACTACTTGCACACATTGTAGCTGAAGTCGGAGTTACAGTTAAATTACTCGGCGTTGTAGTTATACTAACCGAAACCGAAACAGGTGTTGCAGTACAATTAGGCGTGCTTACAATCAATGTATAAGTTCCCGAAAGACTTGAAGAAGCAACAACAGATGGATTCTGAACTGTAAATGTTGCGGGACCACTCCACATAAAGTTAGTACCAACATCAGTCCCACCTGTTAAATTTAAAGTTTGCCCAGAACATAACGGTGAATTACCCGAGGCACTTGCCGTAGGAACCGGACTAACTGTAGCGGTGATCGTATTTGATATTGCTGAATTGGAAGTCAAAGTACAAGTTGTAACCAATGCATAGTAATAAGTACCCGTAGATAAAGCCGCAGTTGAATAAGTAGGAGTTGTTGCACCCGAACCACCCACAACGTTAGAATAAGGTCCTGCCATTGATGTTGCAACCTGCCATTGGTAAGTTATGCCTGAACCGGTTGTAACACCCGCAACATTCATCGTTACTGATTGCCCTGCACAACGTGTATATGAAGTGGTCGCTGCAGTTCCGCTGCCAACAGTTGAACATGATGCTAAAATTTGTTCATATTCGTCGGCACCGATGTCAGGATTAATTCCGGTACCAATGTATCCAGGATTTCCCGCACGGATATCATTATCATAATCATCAACAATGCCGCCAATATTAATAGCGCCACTCTCTGTTAAAGAAGGGCCTGCCGGATCGACATGAAGAAAATTAGATGAAGGTCCTGACAAACTTAAGAATGGTGTGCTTTCAGTAATAGAGTTAGCATCGCGCGGGGTAACTGTTGCCTGATAAGCTGCTAAAGTTTGTAGAATATTTGTCCCATCATAATAAATTAAAGTGTTAGCACTTGGTATACCCGCGAAAAAGTTATTATTATTAGATGCCGTATTAAAGTTGTTCATCGCATTCGTAGATCTTCTGAAGGCTGCAACAATACCTGTTCCGTTTGGCGTAGAAGTATTGATGATGATATTATTTTTTAGGAATAATTGTCCTGAGGTTGCAGTTGCGCTGGAGTTGTGTGAAAAACCTGTGGTACCGAAATTTGTTCCGCTTGACGTTGCACTTATGTAAATAGTATTGTAAAATATATTGTAAGAGGTATTCGCTGATGTAGAAGTAAGAACTAAGCCAATTATAGAGTTAGCAGGATTATTAGTTAAGGGTGCTTTCAGATCGCCAATGTAGTTGTTATGAATAGTAATTCCTGTTGTTAAACCTGAAACCTGTATTCCTAAAACAGAACCAGTAGCATTATTAACTGTAATATCATAAACTTTATTTTTATATATACTCGAGTTAATTCCGCTAGCATGAGATATCCCAACTGAAGTAAATGCACCATTAGTACTTAGTGTACTTACTGTATTATTCCGAACTGTTAATCCCTGCGGTGTGCCTGTAGCAATATTAATACCATTAATAGTTCCGCCCGAACTTATATTAGATATTAGATTATTGCTGATAACACTTCCTGCGGCGCTGTATCCAAAATAAATTCCGTGCGTAGGTGCATTGCCATTGGTAACGTTCATAACAGTATTATTTGAAACTGTAGAGAGTTGTGTTATATCTGTTGCATGATAAATTCCATAGAGGGTACTTGCGCCGCTTCCACCGTTCATATTCGTAAACTTATTATTAGTGAATAAAGAAGTTCCTCCAGTAATCGCTCCGAAATTATAAAACCCATACATCGTTCCTGCCAAAGCCGGTCCGCGCGCTATGTTATCCACGTAATTACCCTGTACGGTAAAATTATTGGTGGCATTATTATCATAAATACAATAAATATTTCCCGATGTTTTTAAACCTGTTAAATTCTGTACGGTATTAGAGGTGATTGACAAAGCCGAACCAATCGTTCCTAGAATATAGATGGCATTTACACTTCCGGTTGAATTTGCAGCGTTTAACGTTAAACCTGAAACAGCATTATTGCTTACGGTTAAATAAGCAGGTGTTGTTGCATTATTATAAATTCCAAAAAATGCGCCCGACGTGGTTGAAGAATAAGTACAGTTTGAAATCATATTATTCGAAATATTAATAGTGTTGCTTGCAGCTGTTGATCCCGATGCATTTTCAATCCCGATAAGTTGTGATGTGGTTCCGGCGCTATGAACTGTTACTGTATTATTCAAAACAGAAGCGTTTGCACTTGTAGCCGTATTCAGATAAATCCCGCGCAGTGTTGTAGGGTGACCCGCACCAGCACCATTATTACTGTTAATGATATTATTTGAAACGTTAATGTTGTATTGTGCCAATGTACGAATAGCAGCTGCAGGATTAGTTGCACCTACTGCACCACCATAATTAATGATTGTGTTACCCGTAACACTATTATTCACGTCTGCTAAAGCAAACGGAGTAGTTGCAGCAAAACCAATTATTGCAATTCCTATATTACAATTCTGAATCGTGTTCAGTGAGATCGTATTATTAGAATTACTTCCTGTAGCAGCAGTTACTGTTACAACGGCATTATGTGCAGAAGCTAAAGCATTAACTACATCAATGCCTCTAGAACCATCCGTTGCAGGAGCAGTTCCCGTTGCATTATTAATACGGTTCAAAGCAATAACACAATTTTTAATTGTGTTATTCTGACAACCATCTGCAACACTTGCTTTAAATAAACCATAACCGAATTCCATTGTCGACGGATTTGAAACGTTAGGATCCGTAATGTCTATACCATCTATTGTAATATAATCTGAACCAATTAACCGCCAAACACCATCCTGAACCAAAAAACCCGGAGTAGCTGTACCGCCGGCATAAGCTGTGATTAAAGGATTAGCACCAATGCCGCTCTTTTCAAAAACGATTGGATTTCCTGCTGTTCCGGTTGCAGTTAAAGTATAACCGCCTGCAGGAGCTGTTTCGGTTGTGCCCGCAGCAATATCAACAGTTGCCCCTCCTACACCAACACCTTGCAAATTAAGATCTGCAATGGCCGCACCAATAGAAGTATAAGTTCCAGGCACAGTTAATACCCCTGTTAATTGAGCTTTTAACCCGATTCCGGCTAGAACCAGAAACGCAGTCGTAAATAATTTTATTTTCATTTGATTAGTTTTAAAAATTGAAGCCAGCAAATTTACGGCGATTTTGAGAGGGAATAATCAGGTTTAACAGAATGTTCAAAACTAAAAAAAATAAAAAAGGCTGCCTATTCAGACAACCCTTAAAATGGATTTTAGGGTAATTACTTCAATTTGAAGGCTTTCTTAACCTTATCAACGTAATCTAATTTCTCCCACGTAAAAAGTTCCACCTTCATGGTCTTTGTTTTGCCATCGGGTGATTTGAAAGTTTTGGTTACAGTTTCGTTTTTACGTCCCATATGACCATAAGCTGCAGTTTCGCTATACATAGGTGTACGTAATTTAAATCGTTGCTCGATAAAATACGGACGCATATCAAATACCTGTTGAACAATTTTTGCAATTTGTCCGTCGGTCATCTTCACTTTTGCTGTACCATAACTATCAACAAAAATACCCATTGGTTGTGCAACGCCGATTGCATATGATACCTGAACTAATACTTCAGAACAAACACCGGCCGCGACTAAATTTTTTGCAATGTGACGGGTAGCATAAGCTGCAGAGCGATCAACCTTACTTGGATCTTTACCCGAGAAAGCACCACCACCGTGGGCACCTTTTCCACCATAAGTATCAACGATAATCTTGCGTCCTGTTAAACCTGTATCACCATGCGGACCACCAATAACGAATTTACCGGTTGGGTTAATGTGGTAATTTATTTTTGTGTTGAATAGGTGAGCATATTTCGGATATTTCTTTTTAACGCGCGGAATTAAAACATCAATGATGTCCTTTTTAATTTTCGCCAACATCTTTCCTTCAGCATCAAAATCATCGTGTTGAGTTGAAACGACGATTGCATCAATACGTACCGGTTTGTTTTTATCGTTGTATTCTAAAGTTACTTGTGATTTTGCATCCGGACGTAAATATTTAATTTCTTTATTCTCACGGCGGAGTGCGGCTAATTCTAACAGAATTCCGTGTGCAAGGTCTAATGCCAGAGGCATGTAGTTGGCGGTTTCGTTGGTGGCGTAACCGAACATCATACCTTGATCACCTGCGCCTTGTTCTTCTTTTTTCTTACGGTCAACTCCCTGATTGATATCAGAAGATTGTTCGTGAATTGCAGATAAGATACCACAAGAATTTGCTTCGAACATATATTCTGATTTAGTGTAACCGATCTTTCGGATTACTTCGCGTGCAATTTCCTGCACATCCAAATATGCACTCGACTTTACTTCACCGGCTAATATAACCTGTCCGGTCGTAACTAAAGTTTCGCAAGCAACTTTGCTATTTGGGTCAAACGCTAAAAAATTATCAATTAAAGCGTCTGATATTTGGTCGGCCACTTTATCCGGGTGGCCTTCTGATACTGATTCGGAGGTGAAAAGATATCCCATTTTTGAATTAAGAATTAAGAGTTATGAATTATTTTGTTTCAGTTAATTTGAATTCGTAGCCTTCCATAATTTGGTTACATAATAATTTTTTGCAGGCTTCGTCAACTTTAGTACTTGCCGCTTCCTTATTTGCCGCTTCAATTTCTAAGGTGATGTGTTTACCAATTCTGACATTTTCAATCTCCGGTAAACCTAAGTTTTTCATAGAGCCCGTAACAGCTTTGCCTTGTGGATCGAGTAATGCTTTTAAAGGCAT
>JAHEYE010000143.1 GCA_023251695.1 Sphingobacteriaceae bacterium
CGTTTCAGCTTTGGAAATAAATACTTACATGCAAAACACTTTACTCCGCGATACGGATCAAATGAGTATGGCAGTTGCATTGGAAGTGCGTGTTCCGTTTCTGGATTATAAATTATTGGAATTTGTTTTATCTGTCAAGGATGAATTTAAATACCCTTCCACACCAAAAAAATTATTAATTGATTCATTAGGGGATTTATTGCCTGATGAAGTGGTGAACCGCCCTAAAATGGGTTTTACCTTGCCTTGGAAACATTGGTTGAAGAACGAATTAAAATCATTTTGCGAAGAGAATATGAAATCACTTTCGAAACGTGATTTTGTAAACGAACAAGCTGTATTAAACTTATGGCAGCAGTTTTTAAAGGATGATGCCCGTGTTTCCTGGTCCAGAGTGTGGCATTTAATTGTATTGGAAAATTGGTTGACAAAAAACAATATTAATTGACAAAAAAGAACATAGCAGTTTTAATTGATTGGTATTTGCCCGGTAATAAGGCGGGCGGACCGGTTAAATCTGTTTATTCGATGCTGAATTTATTGAAAGACGAATTTAATTTTTTTGTCATTACTACCGATCATGATTTAGGTTCATCTGCTCCTTATAAAAATGTAAAGTCCGACAAATGGGTTGAATATAATGGAATTCCTGTTTATTACATTTCAAAAACTAAATTAAAATCAGCAAATATTCTGAATGTTATTAATGGCATTAAGCCTGATATTGTTTATCTCAATAGTTTCTGGTCGTACAATTTTGCGCTTCTGCCTTTACGTTTTGAGAAGGCCGGAAAATTAAAAGCAGATATTGTTTTGGCACCACGCGGTATGTTAGGAAGGGGAGCAATGTCCATTAAGCCATTAAAGAAAAAACTTTTCCTGTCCTTAATAAAATTTGTCAACCTGCATTCTAAAACTATATTCCACGCAACAACGGCTGAGGAACAAAAGGAAATACATAAAGTTTTAAAAAAGGCGGAAGTGCGGATAGCTTCGAATGTAAATTCAGCTCAGTTAAATGATAAACGGATAATAAAAAAGGAACCCGGAGAACTTAAATTGTTTTATTTATCGCGCATTGCAAGGGTGAAAAACCTACACTTTGCTTTAGAGGTGTTGGGTAAACTAAAGGTTGCAGGAAAAATAACCTATGATATTTATGGTTCATTGGAAGATAAAGCCTATTGGAAAGAATGTGAAGCGCTGATTAAGAAACTTTCTGTCAATATCACAGTCAGTTATAAGGGTGAACTAAGCTTTGAGGAAGTTCAGCCAATGGTTGACAAATATCATTTTTTATTTTTACCGACTTTAAATGAAAATTTCGGACACAGTATCTACGAAACATTAATGAGTGCTTGTCCGGTATTAATAAGTGATACCACTCCCTGGAACGGGGTGAATGATAATTATTGCGGCTTTTCGCTTGCTTTAAAAGACAAGGATGAATGGTTGAATTCATTACAGTTTATGTTACAGACCGATTCGGATATCTATGACTATATGTGCCAAAATTGCCTTATCTTTATGAAGGAAAAAACAAACAGCGCCAACGATTTAAAAGCTTACAAAGAATTATTTGCATGAACAGAGTAAAAACAGATCTTTCAAAATTTAAAAACACATGGTTTAAAATGGGTGCGAGTCCGTTTAAGGTTTACATGTGGTATTTTGCGAAAGAGATGTTCGTTAATTCTGCTTTTCCGTTTAATGGTTTCAGAAAATTTATTTTAAGATTGTTTGGTGCTAAAATCGGGACGGGTGTAGTTATTAAACCGCATATCATTATAAAATTTCCTTGGAATTTAACGGTTGGTAATAATGTTTGGCTCGGAGAAAATATCTGGATTGAAAACCAAGCGAAAGTTGTGATTGAAGATAATTGTTGTCTCTCGCAACGCGCGATGATAATTACAGGTAACCACGATTACCGTAAAGAAACATTTGATCTGATTATAGGCGAAGTAATCATGAAAGAAGGCGCTTGGTTAGGAGCCGATGCAAAACTATGTCCGGGCACCATTATGCAAAGTCATTCTATTTTAACGGTTGGTTCTGTTGCTTCCGGAATTTTAGAACCTTATTCTATTTACCAAGGCAATATGGCTGTTAAGATAAAGGACCGAAAAATGGAATCTTAAGCACTAATCAAATTCACTTCCCTTTCAATCTCAGGTAACCTCCATTTATAATTCTTAGCAGAACTTTTGGTCCATTTAAAGAAATTACCTAAGCTCATAGTATGTTTGTAATCGTGAAGAGTCAGTAAAATAAAGAAGACGTAAATTAATTTAGGATTACTGCTGCGGTTCAAAATTAAAATGGTGAACATCGTAATTCCTAAATCACCAAAATGTCCGAATTCAATTACATCTTTTAAAGCTTGGTCAGGAACACGGATAGCAAAACCGTGATTTTTTGTAAGGCCTTCAGTAATTTTTCCGCTTAAGGGTTTAAAAGTAAATTCTCTTGTGTTTGTAATAAAACCGATTCCTTTAGGAAACAACAGCGATAAGAATAAACGCTGCGAACGCATTTTTTTGGCGATGTTTTTTAAATCTGCATCCGTTACATTCACGTTTGCTTCCATCTCCATGTGTTTGTCTACTTTTCCCTTAATCCATTCCGGGTCGTGATTGTAATTCTCCGGTTTTATAAAACTGTGTTCAAACGAATTTAAATCTAATTTAGAGTAGGGTGGAAGTAATTTTGTTTTTTTTGCTTTCCATCCTTTATTAATATCCTCGTAACTCACTTTGTATTCATTCGCCCAAGCCGAATCCGGACGGTAAAAAATAACCTGAGAAGCAAAGGGAATAAAATAGTCAGCATTTAATACATCTACAATTCCGTTTAAGTAATCAATGTATTTCGATTTGTCTTTTATAGAAACGTATTCGCTGTTTTTCCGGAAACTGTTGACAATACTTGCGGGAGAATAACTACTCAACACCACAATTTTTTTTCCGGGCATATTTTTTGAAATGAATTCCTGTAAACGGTGCAGCTGCGATTTGGCCGGTTTGGCATCATTCAAATTAATGATCACGGTTTTTGGTGTATCAATTACCAAACAACTGTCGTCATTTAAAAGCGGAATACTTAAAATAGAAATGTTCTCTTCAATTTTATACCAGTTAAAAGGCTTTAATGATTTTGTTTTGTTTCCCTGCGATGCTAAAAATGTACTGATATTGTCCTGTGGTAAAAGCGGCGAAATATATGTTGGGTTCTTACCTAATTTCCGGATAGAAGCTGTATGATAATGGTCGGGATGCTCATGTGTAACGTAACAATATTTTACTCCAGAAAGTTCCTCAATTTGTGCAGCAGTAGGGTAGTTCTGAAGCCACCAACTGCGCCAATAAACCGAGCCTAAAAGCCATGGATCGGTCAGTAAAACCGGCTTTTTTTGGTCATTTCTTATTACCAGACTGGCGTGGCCAATAGTCTCAATTGTCATAGCCCTGCAAAAGTACATATTTAATGGAAACCCTCATTTATGCCTGATAAAACTCATTTTGTCTAAAAAAGTAACCTTTTTGAGTATTATCCGTATTAAGTAAAGCCCTTAAAACGTCAATTTGTTGGTCTGTGTAAATACGAACTTTGTCGGATTAATAAATTGCCAAGCACTAAAGCCCTTATCTTTGCTATGATGGATAAAAAAGTCATAATTCCTAAGACCAGCCAAACCCCTGAAGTGGAGTTTGATGTGGAAAACAGGAAGTTATCTGTTAGAGGTAAAATTGTTCCCGAAAATCCTTTCGACTTTTTTGATCATTTCAACCAGACTTTCGATAAGTACATCGAAACCAATCCGGATAATCTGGTTATAAATATGCGGCTCGATTATTTTAATACAGTCTCCTCAAAATTATTATCTAAGTTTTTTCAGAAAGCGGTAACTAATTCACGTCCGACTTTAAATTGGTATTACGAAAAAAATGATATCGAGTTAAAAGAGGCCGGCGAAGATTATGCGCAAATAATTAATTACCCGATTAATTTAATTGAGGTCGACGAGTTTTAGTCTTCTTTATTTTCCAGAAATTTTTCCAGAGCATACATTTCATCGCGCAAGCGTGCGGCTTCCTGAAAATCCATTTCTTTAGCAGAACGTAACATGGCGCTTTTTACCTTACCGATTTGTTTCCGTAATTCTTCACCACTCATGTATTGAACAACAGGATCGGCTGCCACGCTGATTCCTTCCGATTCTGCGTAAGCTTTCACAATTTTTCCATCCATCGTTACTTCCATACCAAAGCCAGGGGTTGATAATGCTTTTTTACCGGCTTGAGTCGGGGTAATGTTATGTTTTGTATTGTACTCAATTTGTTTTTGTCTGCGGCGTTCTGTTTCATCAATGGTGTACTGCATGCTCTTTGTCATTTTATCGGCATACATAATAACTCTTCCGTTAATGTTACGTGCTGCACGGCCCGAGGTTTGAACTAAACTTCTTTCATTCCGCAGAAAGCCTTCTTTATCTGCATCCAGAATAGCCACTAAAGAAACTTCCGGCAAATCTAATCCTTCGCGCAATAAATTTATTCCTACTAAAACATCAAACATACCAATACGCAGCTGACGTAAAATTTCAATTCTGTCTAAGGTTTCCACCTCCGAATGGATATAACGGCAACGCACATTTAATTTGGTGAGATATTTTGTCAGCTCTTCCGCCATGCGTTTGGTGAGCGTTGTAACAAGAACGCGTTCATCTTTCGCTGCTATTTTATGAATTTCATCCAACAAATCATCCACTTGATTCAAACACGGCCGGACTTCAATGATCGGATCTAAAACTCCTGTCGGACGGATTAATTGTTCAACAATAACGCCTTCCGATTTTTCTAATTCATAATCGGCGGGTGTTGCGCTGATATAAATGTTTTGGTTTAATAAAGATTCCCATTCTTCAAACTTTAGCGGACGATTATCCAAAGCGGAAGGCAAACGGAACCCAAAATCCACTAAATTTTGTTTACGCGAAAAATCACCACCGTACATCGCACGGATTTGTGGAATGGTCACATGGCTTTCGTCCACCATTAATAAATAATCATTAGGAAAATAATCCATTAAGCAAAACGGACGGGTTCCGGGTTGTCTGCCGTCAAAATAACGTGAATAATTTTCAATGCCGCTGCAATAACCGAGTTCGCGCATCATTTCTAAATCGTAATTCACGCGTTCTTCAATGCGTTTCGCTTCCAAAGTTTTTCCTATCGATTTAAAATACTCGACATGTTTTACCATATCTTCCTGTATTTTGATGATGGATTGCTGCAGGGTATCAGGTGCGGTGACGAATATGTTTGCCGGATAAATATTAAATCCCTGAAATTTCTGAATAATATGTCCGTTAGCGGGATCAAATGTTTCAATGCTTTCTATTTCATCACCAAAAAAAGAAACGCGGACGCTGTAATCTGCATAAGCTAAATTCACATCAACAGTATCGCCTTTCACACGGAAATTAGCGCGCTTGAATTCTTCGGTCGTTCTGCTGTATAATGCGCTCACTAACTGATGTAAGAATTTATTCCTCGAAATTTTTTGTCCGGCCTCAATAGCAATTACATTCTTTTTAAAATCAGTTGGATTACCGATACCGTAAATGCAGGAAACAGAGCAAACAACAATTACATCCCGGCGTCCGGAAAGAAGAGAAGAGGTAGCACTCAAACGAAGTTTTTCAATTTCATCGTTAATGGCTAAATCCTTTTCAATATAAGTATCTGTAGTTGGTAAATAAGCTTCGGGTTGATAATAATCGTAATAGCTTACAAAATACTCAACCGCATTATTCGGAAAAAATTGTTTGAACTCGCTGTAAAGCTGCGCGGCCAGAGTTTTGTTATGACTTAAAATTAAAGTTGGCTTGTTAACATTTTTTATAACATTGGCAACGGTAAATGTTTTCCCCGAACCGGTAACGCCAAGTAGTACCTGGTCCTTTGTTCCTTGTTTTAAACCTTCTGTCAATTGGCGTATGGCTTCGGGTTGATCGCCTGTTGGTTGGAAGTCTGAAATTAGTTCAAAAGCCATGTTCAAAGTTAAGAAATATATATACCTTTATATTATAAAATTTAAAATTATGAGTAAAGGATTAATTATTGCAATTGTATTCGGAATTATAGTAATGTTTGGCGGCTTTTGGGCTTGCAGTAAACGTAATGGATTTGTGAGTTTGCGTGAAGATGCGAAAGCACAATGGCAACAGGTGGAAAGTCAGTACCAGAGGCGAATGGATTTAATTCCAAACATCGTTGCAACCGTAAAAGGTGAAGCGAATTTCGAAAAAAGCACTTTGGAAGGTGTTGTTGCTGCAAGAGCATCAGCTACGCAGGTAAAAGTAAACTTAGATGATATGAATTCGGAGTCGATTGCAAAATACAAGGCAGCGCAAGGCGATATCAGTAATGCATTAGGCCGTTTATTAATGGTAACCGAAAATTATCCGAATTTAAAAGCGAATCAGGCTTTTGCTGATTTGCGTGTTGAATTGGAAGGTTGCGAAAATCGTATTGCTACTGAGCGTATGAAGTATAATAATTTGTCGCGCGATTATAACAAATCGTTACAGTTATTCCCCGGTAGTTTATTAGCAGGAGGTTTTAATCAGATGCCATACTTTGAAGCAGAAACTGGTGCAGAAAAAGCACCGAAGGTAAGTTTCGAATAGAACTATAACTAAAATCTCTGCGGCTTTGCGCCTTTGCGAGAAACAAAAACGATATGCCTTTAGCTTATGCGATACTAAAAAATCTGTTCGTTAATACAGCGGAAAAGTTTTTTACCAAAGAGGAACAGGATTTAATTGTGAGTGCAATTAATACTGCCGAAAAAAATACTTCGGGTGAGATCCGCGTGCATTTGGAAGCTATTTGTTATGGTGATGCCATGGTTCGTGCAAAAAAAGTGTTTACTAAACTTGGTATGCAGAAAACCAAGGAGCAAAATGGAATTTTAATTTATATTGCTACCGACAGCCATAAAATAGCTGTAATAGGTGATGCAGGTATTCATAAAAAATTAGGCGCTGAGTATTGGGATAAAATTGTTCAGGGTCTTGTTTCCAAATTCAAAAATGGGGAGCATGGGGCAGGTTTAGCTGATGCGATTATTGATTGCGGAAAACAACTCCAACACTATTTTCCTTTTGCAAGTGATGATAAGAATGAATTGAACGATTCTATTTCATTTAAGGCATGAGAAAATTTCTTAGCATAATATTTCTTTCTCTTTCTTTGCTTTCCTTTTCGCAGGTGGCTGAAAGACCGAGTCCGCAAAAATTGTACAATAATTTATCAAAGGAGTATCCAAACTTCTTAAGTGAATCAGAAGCATCTACTATCGAAGGAAAGCTTGAAGCTTTCAGCAGGGAAACCAGTAATCAAATTGTAGTTGTAGTTGTGGATGACATTGGCGGAACGGATCCTGCTTCATATGCTACGGAATTAGGGACATCGTGGGGCGTAGGAAAAAAGGAAGCAAACAATGGCATTGTTGTTTTACTAAAGCCAAACACGCATGATCTTTTTATTGCGGTTGGTTATGGATTAGAAGGTGCGATTCCTGACTTGGCGACAAAACGGATCCGTGAAGAAGAAATGAATCCTTATTTAAAGAGCGGCGATAATTTTGCTGCCATAAATAATGGTACAGATAAACTAATGGCTCTTGCAAAAGGCGAAATCGATGTTAAGGATTATGCCAAAAAGGACCAAATGAATGGATCTCTTAAAATTATTATTCTGATTGTAGTTGCTTTTCTTTTTCTTAAAATATTTTTTGGTAAAGGTGGCGGAACAGGTTTTGGGGGAAGCGGTCGTTATTACCGTGGCAGTAGTTTTGGAGGTTTTAGCGGTGGCGGAGGAGGTGGCGGCGGCTTCGGAGGTTTTGGCGGAGGAAGTTTTGGTGGTGGTGGTTCCGGCGGGAAGTGGTGATTTCAATTTGGCAATTCGACAATATAAATTTAAATGTTTCAGCCTAAGGCTTCCCTTCGGGATTGTTTTGTGTTATATGTTTAGCCTTACCTACGCAATGTTTAACATATAACACTTAATAAAAAATTATTAAGGATAAATAGTAGTGAAAGTTAATTCCACCTTGGTGTACCGATGTTTGCCATTCATCTTCATTCTTGATTCAATAAGATTCCGTAATTCTTTCCTGCCGCGTTATTTCAGACTCACGACTTTTATGTAAGTATCAGGCTTGCTGTTTTGTTTAATGCAAAGCATGTATAAGCTGCTTGCTAAACCTTCGGTATCAAACTTTATAATTCCGCTCCGTTCCGTAATATTTTTTTGCTGAATGATGCGGCCGCTTCCTACCTCAATTAATTGAACTGATGAATTTAAATAATCACCCTCCAGCGAATATTTTAAATTTAATTCGTTGCTGAATGGATTAGGGTAAACACTTAAGTTATTATTAATTGTATTAGCAGTAATGCCTGTACTTAACAAAGTGCAATTC
>JAHEYE010000144.1 GCA_023251695.1 Sphingobacteriaceae bacterium
ATGCTAATACCGCATGTTCTTCATTACAGCTGTGGTGTGATACCAATGTAGCTATGAATATTAAAGCCTTTTCTAGTGCAAGTGTGAGTATGTCTTCTTATGGCGCAGCAGGTATGCCCAAAACAATTGTCTTGGCAGGAACCACTACACATTCTGTTTATTTTAATCAAAATGGCGGTGCAGCAAATAATTTTTCAGGCATTCAATCTGCGATCAACCAAGGCTTAAATGATATACTTGCCGGTATTAAAGAAATTTCAAGTTCTTCATTTCGTACTAAAATTTCTCCGAATCCTGCCACGAATAAGATTAACATCTCTTTTGAAACTCCAATTTCCGAAAATATGACTATTGAAATTTATAATTCATTGGGTCAAAAATGTCTTACAAAAGATTTGATTTCATCAGTAGGAAAAAATGAAACGGAACTCGAACTTGAAGTCTTATCTAATGGAAATTATTTTCTAAAAATGAACAACGGTAGAAAAAGTGATTCGGTTAAATTATTAATCCAAAAATAACCATGAAAAAATTAATATTTCTTCTGGCATTTGTATCTTTCACTTTAGCAAAGGCGCAAACATATAGTGTAATGCCTGCGGCATCAATGACTGTCACGGCCCCTTATAGCAGTGTTACTATTTTCGATATATACCAAAAGAACACGAGCTCTTCTAAGATAATATTACAATGGACTAAAGTATCTGTCAATCTACCTGCTCAGTGGCAATATTCAATGTGTGATTTGGGATCATGCTATGCCGGCATTCCGGTTGGTCCTAATACAATGGATACGGTTGTAGGAAATGCACAGGGTTTTTTAGGCCTAAATATTGATCCGGGTACGACAGATGGAACCGGTGTAGTAAAAGTTTACGTATACCAGAAAGGTTTTCCAAATAGTGGAGATACATTAACATGGTACGTGAAGACCATAGCTGCTAGTGTAGAAGAATTAACTGCTTCAAGTGAAGTAAAGGTTTATCCGAACCCCGCCAAAGATAATTTATTCATTAAATCAGGAAATAATAACATCGTTCAAGCGGAATTGTTCGATGCTGTTGGGAGAAAAGTACTTACCACAACTGTTAATGGTGATAGTAACATAAATATTTCAGCTCTGGACAACGGATTCTATTCGTTGATTATTACTGCCGGTGACAAAAGAATGATGAAGCGCATAATTAAAGAATAATGCTTTTTATAAATCGTTTTTTATTGTTTCTGTTTTTTTTCGGTTCAATTTCTATAGCAACCGCCAATAAGGTTACACAAAATCTTTTCATTAACAGAGGCGTTTTTACAACCGTTAAAAGTACAACCTTTCCATATTTTGCATTTAACTCAACCACAACTTTTGCCCCGTTGAATACAGTTATTTCAATTTTAAAAACGGATACTTTAATAATTAACGTTACTAATAACGACACCATTAAACATGGCTTTAATGTAAAAAATTATGCAGGTACATCATTTACTATAAATCCAGCTGCCAGCATTTCAACAACAATAATTCCGACCCAACGATCGGTTTTTATTTATTACGATCACTTAAATTATCCGAAAAACACATATATGGGTTTAGCCGGTATGATTTCGGTAAAAGATAAAGCAACCGATATAGTTTATTATTGGAATCTGAAAGACCATCTTACTTCTTATAATCAGCAATTGGCAATTACTAATGCAACCGTTAACTGGTCGAACTATTATCCTGATTACTTTACGATAAATGGAAAGAGTTTTCCGGATGTACAATTAGATCCCACTGTAAAAATAAACAACAATGTGAACGATACCATTTACATTTACGTTACCAATACAGGCCAATCGATGCACTCATTGCACTTTCATGGCTTTCATCCTAAAGCAGCTTACGTTGACTGCCAAAAAATAAAAGCAAATTGGGTAAAAGATACCTGGGGACTATTTTCAATGGATGCAATTATTTTAAAGATGGTGCCGGATAAAAAAGGGAAATACTCTGTGCATGACCATAACCTAGTTGCGGTTACCGGAGGTAATACCCATCCCAACGGAATGTTTACAATAATGCAAATAAATTAAAACGTGAGAAGGATAAGCTTTTTTACATATTTATTGTTCGTTTCATTAATTTGTTTTTCTCAAAGCACAATTACCTACCAATGTATTCTTCGCAGTAATGCACAATTTGATACTTTGTGTGACGGAAGGATCATGCCTGTTTTCGGTATTACAAATTCACTTGGGGCGGCGGCAAAAATTCCCGCAAAAATTTTATATTGTAACGAAGGCGATAGTTTGGTTTTAAATGCAAAAAGTATTTCGCAAAAAGATCACCACACTATTCATTTGCACGGCACCGATGCAGATACACGTAATGATGGTGACCCAGCAACTTCATTTTGGCTAATTCATCAACAGGATACAACCTATAGCTTCCGAGCAAAATATGCAGGAACATATATTTACCATTGCCATGTAGATGATGTTGTGCACGTTCAAATGGGCATGTATGGCTTGATTGTGGTAAGAGCTGCCGGTGCGGTTAAAACAGCGTGGACAGGAGGCCCGGCTTATGATAAGGATTATAAATGGCTGATGAGTGAGGTAGATTCTGTTTGGCATTATCATATTCCGCCTCACGATACAATTGCCGACACAACTCATATTCCAAAATATATTCCGAATTACTTTTTAATTAACGGTGAATGTGGTGCTGAAATTACAAATGACGATTCAATAAAAATTAAGGGTGCTCAAGGCGAAAAAATATTGATGCGTTTGGCAAACATTGGTTTTTTAACTAACCGTGTGATTTTTCCATCCTGGTTAAACGCTCAGATAATTGATTCAGACGGGAGACCTTTACCAAATGCCATAATTAATGATACTTGTTACATTTTGCCCGGAGAACGTTACAGTATAATGCTTTTAAGCAATACGCAGGCAACAGCAAATGTCACGGTTGATTATATTGATATGAATACAGGAAATACAACCTTTTCAAATCTTGTCCCCGTTAATATTAACGGAATGATTGGAATAAAAGAACTCGGAAAGAAAAGCAATAGATTATCTGTTTTCCCCAATCCCGCCTCTCAAAGTTTGAATGTTGTAATTACAGGCAATATGAAGCCTGATTATATTGAAGTCTATGACTATATTGGAAAGAAGGTTCTATCAACCCCTTATTCAAATGAAATTGATATTACAAAATTAACGGAGGGCTTATACATTTTAAATGTTATAAGCGAGAAAGAGATAATGCATTGTAAATTTATTAAGCAAAATTAAGGGGGAAATCCACTAAATGTGGGCTAATCAGTAATTAAAAATGACCTAATTAATAGATAAGTCTTTATGATTTTAAATTGTGGGCCGAAGAGATTATCTTTGTTTCAATTAGATTCAATTAACTTTATTATATTTATATACACATAAACAATATAACAATGAGAAATTACTTTATTCTTCTATCAATTTCAATCGTTCTAGTAGCAATATCAGCTTGTAACAATGAATCGAAAACAGTGAATGAAACAAAAACCGAAATCGTAGAAAGCACAAAGGTTTCAAGCGAAATAACAATTAACTTAAATGGAATTGGCGAAATCAAAATTGGTGATGATTACGATTTAGCGAGAAAATATTTTGAAAAATTAAATTTTAAGGCTACTCAAATAGGTGGAAAAGTAGAACAGAATGATGCTGGGTTGTATATTTATAAAGACACCAACTTAGTTGTTTTAATTGGTAATAAAAACTGGGGATTATCTCCGTTCATTGTAAAAAATATAAAAATATATTCGGAAGATTTTAAAACTCAAGACAACATACATGTCGGAATGAACTTGAAGGATTTAATTAAAATGTTTCCTGATGCCAAATTTGATCAAGACGAAGAGACTGGATCGTTTTATATTTGTCCAGAAAAATATCAAACTAAACAAAAAACTGGAGAACCTAATGTTGTATTCATGATTACCATTAGATTAAATAACGAAGCTGATCAAAAAAAATCCGTCGATGCATTAAACAAAAACATTAGTGCCTTAGATGGGGCAATTGATTATATTTCAATCTACGATTGGAACTAAACCGTATAGAAACTTTGATTAAATTTGCAATATTGACGAAATCAGATACTAAACGGATTAATTTAAAATGAAATTTAATAAATCTATAAGAATTTTTACACTTTTAGGTGCCCTTTCTTACTCCGAAAAGACACCTATCAGACATTCCTAAATACAAAAACCCCAGTGAATACTGAGGTTCTCGCTTGTACTGTGGACCCGGAGAGATTCGAACTCTCGTCCAAATAAGGAATTAATAAGCTTTCTACACGTTTAGAACTTATTTGATTTTCGATTTAGTCCAGGCATAAATTCAAACCAAAACTAAACTTAGATGCTAATATTGTTTTAAATAACATCATCAATAAAACAATTTGCTAATTTATGATGCAAATTTCTCGTCGCTAAGCAAAGACGCTACAAGGGTTGCAAAGGACACTTAATCTGAGATTAAGCAGCCATAGCGTAAGAATTAACTTCGCCAATTGAAATTTTGAGAATTAGTATTAAAGTGCCATATCCACAACGCACTACATGCTTACTTATCAACCGCGCCTACTGTCAAAACCGGTCGGGCCCATAATGAAGTTAGAAGTAAGATTTATGAAGTACGAATTAAAGAGGCAGACTTCATTTACTAATAACTTGCTCAAAGAACTTTTAACAAAGATACTATAATTTGAAGCGGATTTTAACATTTTTAATATATTTATCTTATGAAAAAAATCATCTTCTTATCCCTTTTAGCCGCTTCATTGTCGCTAAACGCACAAACCATAAAATCAAAAGTTTTAAAACTTAAATATACTACACCTGAAAGCTGGACCGCCGTTGAATTTGGTGGCTTATTAAATTGGGATGAAAAAGGTAATGAAATGTGCCGCTGCTCAGGCATTGCTTTCAGTAAACCACATAAGGATGGTAAATTCAATGTTGTAATTTATGCAGTTCCTAACGGAGGATTGGATTCAACCAAACGCGAATTTATAGGTGCCCTCCATTTTGAGAATGTAGATAAAGTTGAAAAGACAACAAATAAAAATTTCTCTTTCGAAAAACGCCGTTCTAACTTTTATGATGTGAGAGCTAAAAAAACTTCTTACAATTGTATCCGTTACATTTCAAAAGTATCTGACGGACATTGCTACGTTATTTATGCCTGGCAGGAAAACATGAACTTGCTTAACTCTACCGCCGAAAAAGCCCTGACCGAAATGGTAAATGCCATTGAACCACTATAGAAATGGAAGAGGGAAAAGTGAAAATGGATGATGGTTTAGAGTTTTGTAAACCAATACGGGTCCATATCCACAAAATCATTCACCCTCAGTTCTAAAGATTTTTCTTCAGCTTTATAACCCACCTCTTTAACGCCGAGCACAGGATCATTATATTCTACCATTAATTTTGAAGAACTTATAAACTGTAATTTTGCTTTATACTGCGGATGAAATTCAAAACTTACCTCAGCAAATTTGTCTTTCGCTGTCACAGTAATTTTACCGTAAACTTTATTACTATAAGTACCCTCCAGTTTTTTATAATCTTCAGGTTTTGATTTATAAGAAGAGGCCCTCTTCCGCAAGTCTTCAATTTTTGCCCACTCCCCCTTACTACTCATTTCAAATCCGGTATAATAAAACGGACTATAATCATAATACTTTTGCCCGGTAATTTCACGCATTAATATTTTTCCTAATGCCTCGAACAAATATTGTCCGTCGCTATTGGTTAATATAACAAAGCCTGCTTTTTCTTCCGGAATTAAAACTGTTTTGCTTAAAAATCCATTCGCTCCTCCGTCATGCTCCACCACTTTTTTACCGTTTTCTTCCTCCATGAACCACCCTAAACCATAGGTTTGTTCTTTTGAAACTATAGTGTTTGGAAAGCGGGTATTTTGGATAACAGATGCCGGTACTATTTGTTTCCCATTGTATTTTCCATTTGCTATTTGCATCATTACCCATTTACTCATGTCGTTTACGCATGATACAACTGAACCTGCCGGACCTAAATTATCCACATTTGCCGGAGTAATTTCGGTTAGTACTCCATTAACCAGCGTGTATGCTTTTGAAGCATTGGCATCTTTTTTAAAATCATCAAAACGCGTATGTGTATTATTCATTCCAAGTGGAATAAAATAATGATATTTTAAATAATCATCCCAGCTCGTATCGCATACCGCAGGAATAATTTCTCCCGCAGTCAAAAACCCTAAATTACAATAGCCGTATTTTTCGCGTAGACCATATTTAGGAGTAATATTCACCATGTTGGCAATTAATTCTTTTCTTGGCTTTACTGTGTTCCAATTCAGAAAATCACTTTGAAAAGTAGCGAAACCTATGCGGTGCGATAAAACATCCCGTATCGTAATTTGGTTTGTTCTCCATTCTTCACTCATTTTAAAATACGGCAAATACTTGGTCACTTTATCGTCAAGATTCAGCTTGCCATAACTCTCTAACAAAGCAAGTGATGTTCCTGTAAAAGCTTTGCTACAGGAAGCAATCTGAAAAACCGTGTTTTCAGTGACGGGTGTTTTTTTTGTTACATCCGAAACACCGTATCCTTTCGAAACGATTACTTTACCGTCTTTTACAATGGCAATAGCAAGTCCGGGTAAATTCCAGCGCTTTATTTCCCGGTTGATATAAACATCGAGACTGTCATTAATAAAATTACTCTGCGCGAAGGATAAATTCGCAAGTAATAAAAAACTTAAAATACGTTGTATCATTTTACTTATTTATTAATTCGTTAACTTTCTTCATTTCCAGATCTTCCCTCTTAATAAAACTATGCAAAGTAGGCGTTATTTCATAATCCGGAAAAATACCTCTTCCGGGATTAGCGCCATTATAAACATCATGCATTAACCTGAAAGCCGGAACTCTCACTTTCAGTCCTGTATTTGGCAGTTTGTACAAAGCGGTAGTAACAGCATTACAACCCGAAGCCGTACCGCCTGTTTCCCTTCCTACAAAGGTAGCACGACCGGTTTCTTTTAAATATTCAGCCACCAAACAACTGGCGCTAAAACTACCGCCATCAATTAAAACATAAATTTTACCATTGTAGTGATGCTTTTTGTAAGGTTTAATTTTAACAATGTACTTATCCGTATCATGTGCGGGAATTTTATGCGCCGCCATTTTATAAAACAACTTTGCCATTCTAAATGGAAAATTTGAGCTTCTGTATTTTTTTTCCGGATATTTTTTTATCAGTGTATAAGAGGTTTGCGTAACCTGCTTGTTCAATATATATTTTAGCAATTTGTAAGCATTTGCTAAACTGCCACCCCCATTGCCACGTAAATCAATGATTAAATTTTCAGTTTTATTCTTTTTTAGTTCCCTGAATATCTTACGATAAGCTTTACTGAATTTACTTCCGGAAAATCTGAATATATTTAACCGCATTGTTTTATGTTCTGCATCCATAAATTTAAAACTCATGGCCGCTTTTTTGTATTTAATAAACGTACTGTCATCTTTTTTCATGAATTTTAAATCAGGAAAAGTAAGTGCTTTAAAAGTTGCAGACTTTTTTACAATTTCTTTACCATCAATTCTGCATTCGTAACAAATTGTATCAGGATAATTAAGCACATTGATATAATAACTATTAAACCCAATCCGGCTATAGAGTAATTTACTTTCAGGTATATAACCATCCGAAGTAATCAAATTGCGAGCATAGGTTAAGAACGAATCTGTTTTTACACCGTTTATTTTTGTTATTACTGTGCCGGCTTTCAACAACGTGTCTTTTTTCTTGTTTAATCCTGCTAATACTTTTACAGTATCATTAAAGGGCATCAAATAATAACCCGGGAAATTATACCGTCGCTTTTTTGATGCTTTTAAATAACCTGAGGAATAAACCACATCGGTATGCCCGCATCTGAAATTCTGCATCAGGATTTTTAATTTTACTCTGAATTGTTTTTCGGTAAGACTGTCATTAAGCGATCCGATAAATTCGTCGAATTTTTTTTCGAAATACTTTTTTGGCTCGTAAATACCGATAACAGGATGCATTTGCAGAATTGCTTTTTTTGCTATGGTTGCGTCTGCCTTTAATTGTTCAGGGCCATATTTCTTATTAAAATCATATATTTTTTGTCCCTGCCCTATCCTGCATAGCATTAAAAGAGCAACAAAAAAAGAAGCGAAATATATGTTTTTAATACCCTTATTTAACATTACTTTTGTATCGTAAATCGTACGTATATGCAAAAAATAAAGATAGGTGTTTTACGAGAGGAAAAAAACCCGCCTGACAAGCGTGTTCCTTTAACGCCCTTAATCTGTTCGGACCTTGTTGTTAAAAATAATCATCTCGAAATAGTTGTTCAACCCAGTAAAATACGTTGTTATGCAGATGATGAATATACTGCCTTTGGTGTTCCTTT
>JAHEYE010000145.1 GCA_023251695.1 Sphingobacteriaceae bacterium
GTGCGTCGGGTTTTGCAGATTAGATGTTCCACCATTGCTGAATTGCCACAAATAAATTGGCGTGCCACCCGAAGTACTGTTATTAGAAAATGTTATTGTTGCGGGATCACAAAGCGTAACTGAATCCGCATCAAAATCTGCATTTGGTAATTGATAAACTTCAACTGTATCTTTTAATGTTTTAGTACACATTTTTTGGGTGACGACAACCGTGACGGGAAAGCTACCCGCTGAACCGTAAACAATACCCGTTGGACTTAGTGAAGTAGAAGAAACCGGAGATGCTGATGATCCAAAGTTCCAATTAAAACTTGTATAAGTTGGGGCGAACATTCCGCCAACGGTAAAACTAAAACTGTTGCTTGTAATACATTGCGGAGGAGGGGCGCTGAAGGTTGGTTTCAGCTCCGGGTAAATATAAAATGTTTTTCTAGCGGTATCAGCACAAGGTTTGCCCGGATCAGCAATCAAGGTAACAACATAAGCGCCGGTATCGGGGTAAGTGTAATTCGGACTTATCGCATGCGAGGTGTCTCCTAAAGTATTCGGGTCACCAAAATTCCAATTGAATGTTGTGCCATTAATACTATTATTATTGAATTGAATAGTGTAACCGTTGCAGAACTGATTTGGTAACGGATTGCCACTAATTACGATTGGTGTAGATTGGTCAATAAACTGCGCTAACACCGTAATGTTACAGGTTACAACGTTGAATTGAAAATCGCGGTAATGGACACCGATTAATTGCGAGCCTCTGAATTCCTGCACACAAACTCCTACAACCCACTGCCCGTCGATATCAGGTGTGCCATTTAAGAACCCCGTTCCTGAATTTATGTTTATTGCAGGATTGGAAGACATTGGATAAGACCCGGAGTATGGCGTCAAAAAAGTAATGTTATTATATGGCGGTGGTGTTGGTGGACAAAGATTATTCATTGGAGGCGGTGAACAGCCATCGAATGGTGCACATAAAGAATAAATTAAAATATCCCCATCGGGATCCGTTGCCGAATGATCAAATTTTATTTGAACACCGTTACATAAATAGATAGGGGGGAAATTATTGAAGCGCGGCGAGGAATTAACGGCTGCAACCTCAGGACCCGGAATATGTTCGGAATAAGTTACGCCCGTTCCGCCAGGGTTTGGAATATTTAAAATGGAATTATTTCTGCAGCACCTTTGATAGGTAATGGTATAACCTCCGAATTTAGGCGGAAGGATTAGTGTATCACAATAATAGCCTCGCTCAACACATTCTTGTCCCGGAGGAGTAATACATGGATTGTTAATTGTAGGAGCAATGTTGTTTTGTGAAAGAAGATTGAAACGCACACTATCTATGAGGGTTCCATTAATATCAAAAACATTTATAAGAGCCCGCGGATCAAGTAGAGCCTGACCATTAAAACAATCGCGGTAAATATTCATCGTTATCCTATACTTATTCGATCCCAGGTAATCATAATAGATTTCCCCGCCCACAATGTGAGTTGCTTTCAGTTGTGTGGCATACACAACTAAAAGAATGAATAAATATTTAGTAACTCGTTTTAGCACAATTGCTTAACTAATAAAGATACTCATTTAAAACGGCATTTTAAAACACCTTGGAATTACCTTAAAATTAAGAAATTGCCTCTGCCTTTTGTACTTTTACAGTATATAATTTAACAATCGGTGACTTTGACAATATAAGTGGTAAAACCATCCTTTTTTTTGATGGGAATTGTGGGCTCTGTAACCGCAGTGTGAAATTTGTATTGCGTAAAGAAAAAAATCAGGAATTATTTTTTTCACCGCTTCAATCTGAGTTTGCAAAAAAAACTTTAGTACCTTTTAATTTGGGAGATAATTTAGATTCAATGATTTTATTACAAAACGGAAAAGTGTATTTAAAATCATCGGGCTCCTTGCGTGTAACGAAATATTTAAAAGCGTTGTGGCCTTCAGCGCAAGCTTTATTAATTGTTCCGCCTTTTATCAGAAATTTTATTTACAATTACATTGCTAAAAACAGAATTACCTGGTTTGGTACTGCAGATTATTGTGAGATGATGACACCTGAGTTAAAGAAAAGGTTTTTGGAGTAGATTATTTAAATGCATAAATCACTAAAAATTGACTATCTTTAATTATGTTTTGTTGCAATAGTATTATAAAAACTTCCCTGGTTTTCGTTTTAAGCATACTTTTTTATAGTTGCGAAAAGAAAGCTAGTGCTGATTTTGAGACTGATAAGACTGAGTACATGGCCGGGGAGATTGTTAAACTTACCAATAAGAGTACTAGTGGTAGTAGTTTTCAGTGGATATTAGCCAACGGTCAAACCAGCACCGAAAAAAATACTGAGTTTATTATCAATCCTAATTTAGGTTTTGATGAAGTCAGTATTACTTTAATCGCTAAATCTAATTCATACTGTAAAAGGAATTCTTTGACAAAAAAAATTAAGGTTATACCTAAGTCATATTTTACACTTTCCAGCATCGTTCCGTTGTATACTGAAACAAGAATACTTGGGGCATATTCCACATCTAACGCAAGTAATTTTGTTGTTAATTCATTTTATTATATTGATCCTGAGACATTTTATTTTCTTAATTTTTACTTCCCTGCCGGATCATCTCCATCTACAGGAACGTACGCTTTACAAAACTCAAGTAGCTCTTTGGCTCCATATAATGCTTTTGTTAAACTAGCCGCAACGGATTTTGTATCTGGGCAATTAATAGTAGATTATGTTAATGATAAACTTCATATTTCCTTTATGAACATCACAGATTCAACCGGTAACTATAAATTAAGCGGAGAGATATACAAGCCCTAATAAAAAACTCTAACCCAGATGCGTTTTTCAAAACTAATAATTTTGCTGTCTGTTTTCTTTCTTGTCTTTTCTTGTGAAAAAAAGCCTCAAGCGTCTTTTGATTTTAAAAAAAGAGTTAATGGTCCTCACACCAATTATGAAACTACGTCTGAATTTTCTGCCGGCGATTCTGTAAAGTTATCAAATACAAGTGAAAACGGTAGTAAATTCGAGTGGATTATGCCTGATGGCTCAAACGTAACGGATAAAGATGTCGAATATGTTATTCCATCGAATACCGGATTTGATGAGTTAAGTTTTAATTTAACCGTAAAATCAAAAGGACATTGTAAACGTAATTCGGTTTCACAAAAGGTAAATATTATTCCGATGTCGTTTTATACAGTATTGAATATTCCATCTTCAGTTAGTAAAAAGTATATTCCTTATAAAACTTCTTCTTATTCTGATGCATCAAACTTTGTAGTAATCATAGAATATAATGATGGTGAAGTAGGAACTTACATGGATTATTACACTTTAAGCATCTACTTTCCTCCTGGTTTACCTCCTGTTAACGGAATTTATACGCTTCAATCTTCTTCTATTTCTTTACCAACAAATGGTTCGTTTATTAGTTTATATGGCGGACCAATTGACTCGCCCGGAGTAACTTATTTTACAGTTGGTCAAATACAGGTTGAGTATATTAATTCTGTGATGCATGTCTATTTTACAGATGCTCAAACAAACCCAACTTATTTCAAATTAAGTGCCGAAATTTATAAGCGCTAGTTTGCCTCCAAAAATTTAATAGCTAACAAATTCTTTATCATGCTTAACAGCTCTAACAAAATAATAATTGAGTTTACTTTCATCTTAAGCATACTTTTTTATAGTTGCGAAAAGAAAGCTAGCGCTGATTTTGAGACTGATAAGACTGAGTACATGGCCGGGGAGATTGTTAAACTCACCAATAAGAGTACTAGTGGTAATACTTTTGAATGGATTATGCCCAATGGTGAAAAGGCTACTACTAAAGATGCAGAATATATAATCCCATTCAATACCGGATTTGACGAAGTGAGTTTTAACCTTACAACAAAATCAAAAGGACATTGTATACGAAATTCCAAAACACTTACTGTTAATGTTATGCCAGGTTCTTGGTGGATGGAAACAAGTACAATAACGAGTTTAAGCACTACTTATGTACCATATTTAATAACAGGAAGCGACGATTTATCCAATTATAAAATCTTAGCGACATTTCGTAGCACTAGTCCGAGTGGAGCTTTTTCATCTTTAAATGTATATTTTCCATCCGGTTCAATTCCTGCTGCTGGTAGCTATACTTTGCAATCATCGAAAATTGGTTTATTACCTAATACAGCTTTTATTAATTTATCGGGAGGCGCGATTAATTCTCCAAACTTCAGTACAGATTACATAACCGGTCAAATTCAAGTTGAATATGTAAATAATAAATTACATGTATTTTTTACAGATATATTTACAAGTACCGGAGGTTTTAAATTGTCGGCGGATATTTATAAACCCTAGTTTGCCTCCGAAAATTTAACAGCTAACAAATTCTTTATCATGCTTAACAGCTCTAACAAAATAATAATTGAGTTTACTTTTATTCAAGATTTTTTTAGAGACATTATTTGCAATTACACTTCTACATTTTGCCAGGATCCCGATAGCTATCGGGACTAAAACGCCAAATCCCACAAAAATTAAATTGGTGGGATTTTGAGCTTTTGTGTCTTTGTGGCTAAACTACTTCTTCATTCTTGAAATCTGTTCTTCCATTAATTTTATTCCTTCAGTAAAACTGTGGGGATTGTACCCTAAAACTTTACGGGCTTTATCAATTATAAATCCGGTTTTGGGCGGACGAACAGCAGGCTGTTTTATATCAGCTGATTTGGATGGTTTAATTAAAGACTTATCTAGTTTATAATAATCGGCAACCACATAAGCTAATTCAATAATGCTGTAAAAATCTTTTCCGGAAATATTAAAAATACCTTCTGCTCTTTTTTCCGCAATTAAAATACAACCATCCGCTAAATCTTCAGCCAAAGTTGGCGTGCGATACTGATCATCCACTACATTAATATTTTTCCCGGCTTCTAAATTTTGCTTTACCCAAAGCACAATATTGCTTCTACTCATATTGTCTACAATACCATAAACCAAAACGGTCCGGGCTATTGACCACTTAAGTTTTGAAGCGATTACAATTCGCTCCGCTTCGAGTTTTGTTTCCGCGTAATAGCTTAAAGGGTTCGGTTTTTCTTCTTCAGTGAGTGGACCGTGAGTTCCGTCGAAAATAAAATCGGTACTTAAATGTATGAAATGGGGGTTATACGAATTACTTTTTAAACTCTCCAATACTTTAACCTGATGTTCAACAGAAGTCGCATTCATTAACCAGGCTTCCTCTTTTTGAGTTTCGCAAGCATCAACATTGGTCATGGCTGCCGTGTTAATCACTACATCCGGTTTATGTTTTTCAAAAACTGATTTTACATTTCCGGAATTGGTAATATCCAACGACTCGTAAACATAACCAGATTTATCAATTAAACGATTATCACCACGGGCTGTTGCAATTAAGGAAATGTTTTTGTTGGCTTTTAATTTATAAACCAGTTTTTGTCCTAATAAACCGTTGGAGCCTGTGACTAAAATCTTCATCGCTAAGCCGCTAAAATTTCTTTTAGTTTTCTTATTTGGTCGGGGGTGCCCAATACAAATATTTTTGACTGGGGAATTATTTTTGTATCGGCGCTTGGATTAACAATATACTCTCCACTTGCAGTTTTAAATCCAATGATGTTAGCGCCGGACTTATTTCTTATTTCTAAATCTTTTAATGTTTTGTGGCGCAATGTTTCGGAAAGTGTATCAAAATTAATTTCTTCTAAATTAATATTATCACCGCCTTCGGCTGTAATAAAATCAATAAATTCCATTACATCCGGTTTCATCACGAGCGAAGCCATGTGTGCCCCTCCTACCCTATCGGGCATAATAACATTGGTAGCACCGGCAATCTTCAATTTCGTATCTGAATTATCATCACTCGCACGCGAAATAATAATAAGATTTGGATTTAAATGTTTTGCAGTTAATACAATAAATAAATTATCGGCATCAATGGGAAGGGTTGTAATTAAAGCTTTAGCGCGCATAATTCCTGCCTTAATTAAAGTTTCATCTTTTGTTGAATCACCATTTAAAACAAGTTCACTGAATTTATGATTAATAACTTCTGTAACCGCTGCGCTGTTTTCAACTACAACAAAACGACGGTCGTGTTTTTTTAATACATGCGCGGCTTGACGTCCGTTACGACCAAAACCACAAATAATTACATGGTCAGTTAATTTATCTATTGCAGCACTCAATTTTTTATTTTTATAAAACTTATTAAACTCACCATCCACCACAAAACGTGTCATGGCCGAAACCGCGTAAGCAAATGTACCAAAACTTGTGATGATTAAAAATACGGTAAACAACTTTCCGCCTTGCGAAAGCGGTTCTACTTCGCCATAACCTACCGTAGCAATGGTAATAATGGTCATGTAAAAAGCATCAAATAAAGTATAGCTGTCAATTACCATGTAACCAACAGTACCAATGCCTATCAAAAGAAAAAGAATCCCTAAGGGGACAACAAACCTGAAATAATCCCTGATAAAATCGCGCATTCGGTTCCCAATATATTATCTAAAGTTCAAATATAGCTTATTTTACAATTAATAACTTTTTGGGGCGCATAGAGGTTGCCTGAATCAAATATAAACCGCAAGGTAAATCAGAAAGAGAAATTTTTCCGGCCGATTCTGATATTTCTTTTTTAATAATGAGCCTTCCTAATTCATCATAAATATAAAAATACGTTTCCTTCCCTGTTAAAGATTGAAATTCATACGTTAACTCATTGGATGCCGGATTAGGATATACTTTCAAAAAACCATCATCTTTATCAAATTCGGTAACGGAAGATAATAAACAAGTAGGCGCAATTGTTGCCGTTTGTCCGCAATTCCATTGAGAATAGGCAAGAGATTTGGCTGCCGACCAAACATTAAAACTATCTTGTTTCTGAGTGATGGTTGTCCACACAATTTTTTTCTGGGCCACCATTACATTAATCGAATCCATTAATATGCCGAGTTCTTTTGGCATTTGGAAGCTCGGGTAAGCTGCATTTTTAAAATCCTTAAAATTAAAAATGACACTACCGCTATAAAATTTATTGGTGGGATAAGTTCCGTTTGCAATTTTTGTCGCTTCGGTCCGTATCTGGGAAATAATTGTTTGAACGCTTATGGTTGGTGTCAGATTCCATCCGCATCCATTTCCTTGAATCCAGGTGGTTGCAGCCGGGTCGTGGCAGAAAAAGTCCACTGAATCCGTTTTCCCTCTCGGTTTCCAAATACCAAAATTATTTATATCATGTGTATGCGGCGGGCTGCTACCGGGGCCCCATATAATATCTGCCTTCCAGGGTTTATTATAATTTCCGTTAATAGTTGTGGTGTATGTTGTCCAGTCGCCCATGCTCCACGCTGTAGCAGCAACAGTGCCGCTATAAGCCAAAAAACCACCCAACACTTTACTTGATGTTGCGCCTGTGCTATCAATCATGTGGGCAACATCAGCTATATTCAATGTGTAAATTGTGAATGCAGTTGTTTTGTAGCGCGGATCTATTTGAACAACATTTCCATAAGGCATACCTCCAAGTTTATAAGCATACTCCATAATATCATTTGGATTAGTGGCTGCAGTTTCGGAGTGAATACATCCGAAAATGAATTTTTGGCAGGTTTCCATATTATATTTGGCTCCCTTAGCATATACCAAATCCACTATCTTCCTTAATGTGTCACGGCTCTGATTGTAAAAAGTATAAGTTGGGGCTGTATCATATGGCTCAGTACTCGACATCTCGTTATGGGATGTAAGATTGAAATATAATTTGTTTAAGGTGGTTTGGGCAAAGGTATTAGTGCCTAGTATTGTCAAAAAAAGAAATAATTTTTTCATAGATTCAGATTTGTTACCCAATATACAAAGTTAGTCATAAAAAACAAAATATGAGTCTGGCCCGCACCTAATAATTTGGTATCTTTACCCAGCAAATGAAAACCCGAACTACGAAAAAGAATAAAGTAAATGTGGTGACCTTAGGCTGTAGCAAAAATATTGTTGACAGTGAAGTTTTAATGGGACAACTGAAGGCCAATAATTTTAATGTTGAGCATGAGAGTTCGGATGACGATCACAACATTGTTATAATAAATACCTGTGGGTTTGTTGAAAATGCAAAACAGGAAAGCATTGATACGATTTTAAGATATGTTGATGCAAAGAAAAAAGGTGGCATCGAAAAACTTTATGTGACAGGTTGCTTAAGCGAACGATATAAAACAGATTTAGAAAAAGAAATTCCGGATGTGGATGCCTACTTCGGCACAAGAGAACTTCCTAAAATACTTAAAACATTAAAAGCAGATTACAAGCACGAATTGGTTGGCGAACGCTTACTGACTACACCATTTCATTATGCTTATTTTAAGATTAGTGAGGGCTGCGACCGTCCTTGTAGTTTTTGCGCCATTCCCTTAATGCGTGG
>JAHEYE010000023.1 GCA_023251695.1 Sphingobacteriaceae bacterium
CCATAAAAACATTCGACCCTTCAACTCAGCTCAGCAACACCAGACATGAGTTTGTAACCATAATCCCTAATATAAATTCTGAACACTTAATAAATGCAAGAGGCTCGGTATTCGATTTTTTTAAGGAAGATAGCCTGATTTATATTAACGATAGAAAATTTGTAAGTGATACTATTGCAGAATTTTTTAAAAAAGCAGAAGACACTTATTTTAATCTGACTTCGGAAATAAAACAAATAGAACCTTCTGATTTATATATTACACCTGCTGATTTTAAAGCTTCTCTTGAAAAATTTTCTGTTATTGAGTTCGGCAATAATATCATTAACACAATAAATACCGTTCAGTTCAATCAAACTCCACAACCCTCATTCAATAAAAATTTTGAGATGCTTATCGGCAATCTTAAAGAAAATAAAACCAAGGGCTATAAGAATTATTTTTTTACTGACAATCCCAAACAAGCCGATCGCCTCTTCACCATTTTTGATGATTTATTAGCTAAAGAACACAGGACCCATGAATCCCTAATTGAATATTTGCCTTTGAACATTCATGAAGGATTTATTGACCATGATATAAAAGCGGCTTGTTATACCGACCACCAGATTTTTGAACGCTACCATCGATTCCGCTTAAAAGAAACCCGGCAAAAAACGGCCCAGTCGATGACACTTAAAGAGATTTTAAGTTTAAGTCCGGGTGATTATGTGACCCATATTGATCACGGTATCGGGCGATTTGGCGGCTTGCATAAACTGAACGTTAATAATAAAACGCAGGAAGTTGTAAGGTTGGTATATAAGGATAATGACATATTATATGTAAGCATCCATAGTTTACACCGCATAAGTAAATACTCGGGCAAAGAAGGAAACGTTCCGCGCATTGATAAATTAGGAAGTACAACATGGGCCACTCTAAAGCAAAAAACAAAACGTAACGTAAAGGAACTTGCTTACGATCTGATTAAGCTGTATGCAAAAAGAAAATCACTGCCGGGGCACTCTTATCCAAAAGACAATTATTTGCAGCACGAATTGGAGGCTTCTTTTATTTATGAAGACACACCCGATCAGATCAAAGTAACAGCCGACGTTAAAAAGGATATGCAAAAACCGCATCCGATGGATAGATTAGTTTGCGGTGATGTTGGTTTCGGAAAAACAGAAATTGCCATACGTGCTGCATTTAAAGCCGTGTGCGACGGCAAGCAGGTTGCTATTATGGTGCCCACAACTATTTTGGCCTATCAGCATTATAAAACTTTTCAGGAGCGTTTAAATGATTTTCCTTGCACGGTAGATTATATAAACCGTTTCCGTACCGCAAAAGACCAGAAAGAAATAATTGAGAAACTGTCGAAAGGAAAAATTGATATCATCATCGGAACACACCGTTTAGTAAGTAAAGAAGTGAAATTTAAAGATCTGGGTTTAATGATTATCGACGAAGAGCAAAAATTTGGTGTTGGTATAAAAGATAAACTAAAATTAATCAGAACAACAATCGATACACTTACTCTCACGGCAACCCCAATTCCGCGTACTTTGCAATTCAGTTTAATGGGCGCACGCGATCTTTCTATCATTTCAACACCTCCGCCTAACCGTTATCCGGTGCAAACTGAATTAAGCATGTACAGCGAAGAATTAATAAGGGATGCTATTTCATATGAGATAAAGCGTAACGGACAAATTTTTGTAGTACATAATAAAGTACAGAATATCGGTGAAATTGCAGGAATGATACAGCGCCTGGTGCCTGATGCACGGGTTGCAATTGGGCACGGACAAATGGATGGCGAAAAATTAGAAGAAGTCATGCTGAAGTTTATGGAGGGAAGTTATGATGTTTTGGTTGCAACTACCATAATAGAATCCGGTTTAGATATTAGTAATGCCAACACAATAATAATAAATGACGCGCAGAATTTTGGTTTAAGTGATTTGCATCAGATGCGAGGAAGAGTAGGGCGCAGTAACAAAAAAGCATTTTGTTATTTATTGGCTCCACCCCAAGTGAGCTTGACCAATGAAGCGCGTAAACGTTTAAAAGCCATTGTAGATTTTAGTGATCTTGGTAGTGGTTTTCAAATTGCCATGCGGGATCTGGACATCCGCGGTGCCGGAAATTTATTGGGCGGCGAACAAAGCGGATTTATTAACGATATGGGTTTTGATACTTATATGAAAATATTGAACGAAGCCGTTGGCGAATTAAAAGAAGAAAATTGGTATAAAGATAATGTTGGTAGCGACATTACAGAGGACCAGGGTAAGTCGGTTTTCTCAAGGCAATTCGTGAAAGAAACTGTAATCGATACGGACTTGCAATTATTAATTCCTGATTATTATGTAGAGAATTTAACAGAGCGTTTAATTTTATACAGGGAGCTGGATAATATTACAAAAGAGGAAGAATTAAAATCATTTGAGGAAAATCTGCGCGATAGGTTTGGTCCTGTACCAACCGAAGCGATCGAATTAATTAACGTGGTGCGATTCCGATGGAAAGCCATGAGTTTAGGTTTTGAAAAGATAACACTCAAAGGTTCTAAAATGCTGGCGTATTTTGTTGCGCAAAAAGACTCGGCCTATTTTGCAACGCCGGTTTTCCATGGTGTAATGGCCTTTGTTCAGAAGTACAAGCATGTAAGCCGGTTAAAAGAACAAAATG
>JAHEYE010000352.1 GCA_023251695.1 Sphingobacteriaceae bacterium
GTTTAGCTGATGCCAATCCCATTTTATATGCCAAAGGAGTTAAACGAACATCGGCATTATCTTGTCGTAAAAGTAATCGATATTCGGCACGCGAAGTAAACATGCGATAAGGCTCTTCAGTTCCCTTTGTAACAAGATCGTCAATCAATACGCCGATGTATGCTTCGTAACGATTTAATACAAAAGTTTCCTTATTATTTATTTTTAAGTGTGCATTAATGCCAGCCATTAATCCTTGACAAGCTGCCTCTTCGTATCCGGTGGTTCCGTTAATCTGACCCGCGAAATATAAATTGTCAATTAGTTTTGTTTCGAGGGTTAATGCTAATTGGGTAGGAGGGAAGTAATCATACTCGATTGCATAACCGGGCCGAAACATTTTTGCGTTCTCAAAGCCAGGAATTAATCTAAGTGCTTGATACTGAGTCATTTCTGGTAAAGAGGTTGAAAATCCATTTACATAAATCTCAACCGTGTTCCATCCTTCGGGCTCAATAAAGAGCTGATGGCGCTCCCGTTCTGAAAAGCGCGTTATTTTATCTTCAATACTCGGACAATATCTTGGTCCCAATCCTTGAATTCTTCCTTGGAACATAGGTGACTTTTCAAATCCAGTACGAAGTATTTCATGAACTTTTTCGTTAGTATAAGTGATGTGACAAGGAACTTGTTTTTGTAGTGGTTTTGTTTCATCAGAAAAACTAAATTTATTATTACATGCGTCTCCATCTTGAACTTCCATCTTCGAATAATCTAAAGACCTTCCATCAATTCTTGGCGGCGTGCCGGTTTTCATTCGACCGCTTTCAAAACCAAGTTTTACTAATTGTTCAGTAATTCCATGAGACGCAGACTCGCCTGTTCTTCCTCCTCCTAATTGTTTTTCTCCTATATGAATAATCCCATTTAAAAAAGTTCCGTTGGTTAATACAACAGCCTTGGCTTTAAATTCCATTCCCATTCCTGTGATAATTCCTTCAACGCGCTTTCCGTCCTTGCTGATAATTAAAGAACGGACCATGTCCTGCCAAAAGTCAACGTTTGGCGTTTGTTCTAACATTTCGCGCCATTTCGCGGCGAACATCATTCTGTCATTTTGTGTACGCGGACTCCACATTGCGGGACCTTTACTTCTGTTCAGCATTCTAAATTGAATAGCGGAAAAATCGGAAACAATTCCGCTATATCCTCCCATGGCATCAATTTCTCTTACTATTTGTCCTTTAGCAATTCCGCCCATCGCAGGGTTGCAACTCATTTGGGCAATGGTTTGCATATTCATTGTTACCAATAAAACCTTGGAGCCCATATTAGCGGCTGCGGCTGCGGCTTCACATCCGGCATGGCCGGCCCCTACTACAATTATATCATATTCCTGTGTCAAAACTTTTGCAAAGATAGGAGATTAATGGATAGGGTAAGAGGGAAAATGGAAGAGGAACTAAGGTGTTAAATACGAATTTTTAGCGCTGCTGAAATTTTCTTGAAATAATTTATGGAAAGGTTTCTGTAACCGCATCTCAATATTAAAGTTATAAAACAAAACCTTTAGCCATGAAAAAATTATACGTTACCGCCTTAGCTTGTTTAAGTGTTGCTTTTTCAAGCTCACAAAGTGCCGCTAATTTTAAAGTATTTAAGGCCGACCCGGATCCGAACAGCCATATGAGCGTGCAAAAATTATTGCAGAGCATGGTTGGCGATGGGGTGGTATTAAAAAATTATTCTATCACCAAGACTTCGAGCGACGAGGCTTATGGTTTTTTTGAAGACAAGAAGGCGCGGCTTGGTATGAGTAAGGGCCTGGTAATGACAACCGGCGGAATCGTTGGCTTGTCGTCTAAAAACATGTCGGGTAGTACTTCCAATAATACACATGCTAATGCCGAAGGGAGAGGAACAAAATTAGATCAGGCAACGGGCTGCGTTGATTTAGAAAAGCTTTTAGAAAAAGGTAAAAAGACTTTCGATGCCTGCGTTATAGAATTAGATGTTGTCCCAACCGCCGACTCAATCAGTTTCAATTATGTGTTCGGGTCGGAAGAATATGATGAATATGTTGGTTCGGAATACAATGATGTGTTTGCCTTTTTTATCAGCGGAGAAGGCATTAAAGACGTTCAGAACTTAGCTGTTGTTCCTAACACAAAAACACCTGTTAGTGTAAATAATATTAATAACGGAAGTAATAATAGTTATGCGCGTAAGCCTTCGAACAACTCAACTTTCTATGTGAGTAATTTAGATGGCAGCATGGGATTGGAATATGACGGTATGACTAAACTGATGGAAATCCGTCAAGCCGTTATTCCATACAAAACCTATCATATAAAATTAGCTATTGCTGATGTTGGCGATAATGCATATGATTCGGGCGTATTATTAGAAGGAAGAAGTATTGTGAGTTATGAAAAGCGCTACAATGTATTGTTTGATAAAAATGAAAAAGCAATTGACGAAAGCTACAAAAACTTATTAGACGCTTTAGCAACACAATATAAAAATTATGGTGGTAAAATTTTATTAACCGGCCATACAGACAACGAAAATAATGAAGAGCTAAGTTGTGAAAGGGCAAATAACATTTCTACATACTTACAAAATAAAGGTGTTGCTGCTGATAAAATAAGTATTGATTGTAAAGGCGAAACAATGCCGGCTTACGACAACACAAACG
>JAHEYE010000353.1 GCA_023251695.1 Sphingobacteriaceae bacterium
AGGGTCCCAATAACTCAGTAAGCGCCGGATTTAACAACGGCGCACCGGGTGATGCATCTTTAGATTCTATTTCAAATGCTGCAACGTACGACGGTTGTGCACTCGAATTCGATTTAGTTCCTGCCTGTGATACTTTAAAAATAAATTATGTTTTTGCTTCAGAGGAATACCTTGAATTTGTGAATAAAAAATTTAACGACGTTTTTGGCTTTTTTATTAAAGGCCCCGGTATTATTGGCAATCAAAACATTGCACTCATACCCGGAACAACTGTTCCGGTTTCTATTAACAGTCTTAATCCCTGGAAAAACTCCCAATATTATGTGAATAATCCACCAAATGCACCTATTCTTCAATATGATGGGTATTCAACACCGCTTACAGCAAAAATCAAAGTAAATCTTTGTGATACCTACCGCCTCAAATTAGTAATTGCCGATGTAACAGATGGAATTTATGACTCAGGAGTAATTATTGAAGGAAAATCAATCGAGTGTTCCCCGATTGTTTATGCCGACATGGCTTCATCTGTTTCAGGCTACAAAAACTGCTCTAATGTTAACATCAGGTTTTGCCGTACCGGCGACACAACTTTGCCTTTTGTAGTTCATTATAAAATTGGAGGTAACGCTATTAACGGAGTTGATTATCAAACTATTCCGGATAGTTTAGTTATTCCTGCCAATCAAAAATGTATTAGTTACACAATTAATCCCATCCTTAACGGAACAAAAGGCACCAGAGAAATCACTCTTGCTTACCAATATGGTTTTTGTCCGCGTTGGGATACGGTGCGGGTTTTTTTGAAAGATCCTTTACCATTTGATGCCGGCCCTGATATCCATCTTTGTTCGGGAGATTCTGCTATATTAGGCATACCCGGTCTAACCAACATGACCTACTCATGGCAACCGACAACTTCTTTAAGTGATCCAACTATTGCAAACCCTCAATTTAAAGCAGGGAACGTAGCCGATACAGTAAAATATTACCTATCCGGTACATCTTCCTCTTCGGGTTGTACCTTTAAGGATTCTGTTTTAGCCATAGTACATGCTGTTCCAACTGCTAATTTTACGCTTAATGCTGATTATTGTGTTAACCTTCAGGTTAAACCGGTAGACGCTTCTGTTTCAGCACCGGGAACCTTTTTATCTAAGTGGTATTGGGTTTATGGAAACGGTTATTTCGATTCTATACAAGCTCCAATTACCGTGTATCCTAATCCGGGAGTTGATACGGTTATCTTAGAAGTAACAGATAATTTAGGATGTAAGGATACCGCTTTAAAAGTGATTACCGTTTGGCCTTCTCCCGATGCCCGTTATTCTGTTAAAGTGGCTTGTGCCGGTGATTCTGTTTTTTTTACCAATGAATCTATTGCTCCTACAGGTGGGTTTCTTGCCCAGTCAATTTGGAATTTTGGAGACGGAACGAGTCCTCAAATTAATTCTAATCCTACCGTCGCACATATTTTCCCAACCACCCAAAGCACTTTTAATGTCCAATTGATAGTTTCTTCTGATAAGGGTTGTGTCGGCTCCTTTCAAACGGCCGTATATGTTAATCCTAAACCTACAGCTAGTTTTGACGCATCGCCAGTCTGTGTAAACGAAAAGATGAAGTTTACCAATATGTCTATTACCAATACCAGTTTGTGGAACTTTGGCGACTCAACAACTTCTGTTTTTGGTAATCCCACACATATGTTTAAGGCACCCGGAACATACACTGTGGAGCTAATTGTATCCACCAATTTTGGATGTAAGGATACTACTTCTAAAACGGTAACCGTTTATGAACTCCCTAAATTTAATTTTGTAGTTAGAGATACTGTTGGTTGTCCTTTATTCTGTTCTTACTTTAAAGCCATACCAAATCCCATTAGCGATTCAATTGTTTCGTGGAATTGGAATTTTGGAACCGGTGATAGAGATGTAGGCGATAGTGCCACTTATTGTTACAAAAACAAAGGGCACTTCTCTCCTTCTCTTATTGCTAAGTCAATACATGGATGTATAGATACGCTTCTTAAACCTCTTTTTATCAATCTTTACCCAAAACCTGTCGCCAGTTTTAACATAATTAACAGAACTGATTTGTCTGTTTACGAACCTACAGCAATTCTTCAAAATGCTTCATCGCCAAATACTGTAAAATGGTGGTGGGATTTTGGAGATGGCACTAAAGATTCCGTCAAAAATCCACCTCCACATAAATACCTTATTCCTTCTACCTATACCATTACGCTTGCTGTAAAAAATAATTATGGCTGTTACGATTCTACGGTTATGTCGATACTTATTGAGCCCGAAAGAACCGTTTATATTCCTAATGCTTTTACACCCGTTGGAAAAGACAGTAAAAATCCAATTTTTTATGTTTATTGCACCGGAATTTATGAAGAAGCTGATTTTACAATGAATATTTTTAACCGGTGGGGCGAGTTGTTATTCACTTCTCATGATGTTTATCAGGGTTGGGATGGAACTTATAAAGGCACTTTATGTCACGATGGGGTGTACGTTTATCAGGTATATTTTAATTCTAAATCTGATAATTCGATACTGGGTAAATTTGCCGGTACAGTTACGCTGCTACATTAAATGACTAACCAATTAAGTAAAATATATAACACTATTAAAAGAACATTTTTTTTGTTGTTATTGTTTA
>JAHEYE010000146.1 GCA_023251695.1 Sphingobacteriaceae bacterium
ATCGGAACTGATAAGCAAGGTAGAAAAGTAGTATTTATTGGTGGCGAGCCTGAAGGGGCCAGAGCTTTTTTACTAGTATATCCGGAAGAGAAATTAATCATTTCAATTTGTGCGAATGTGTACAAAGCTCCAATTTCAGAGGGCGAAATGGAAACAATTGCCGGTTACTTTTTGAATGATTATGTAATCGAAAAAAATATTTTACCAAGTAAACCATTTAAATTCATGACCAGAAATGATGGCCGTGACATAGAAGGTGATTTGATTGTTGATGGAAAGAAGGGAATAATAATTGGATTGACGAGAGCTGAAATGCCTATCCTTGATATAGTAAAAGATAAAAATGAAATCAGAATAATCGCACTTTCAAATAATGGAATTATCAATATATGGTTAACGCCTGAGAAGGATGGTTACAAAGGTAAATGGGGACACGAAAAACCTTTAGTTGATTTTAAGATGATGTAATTAATGCAGGTAATTCCTGTAAAAGGCATACGAGAACGCCATCCAATTGTATTGCTCCTGAGTAAATCTGCATCTGCAACCCCAATAACTCATTATATTATCTACAGGAGGCACGTAATATTGATTATTCGCATCTTTTGGTCCGTATACAAAACCGCAGGGGGCAGCACCTGAACCCACACTATAAGGGTCAGCTTCAGTATCACAAAATCCATCACCCATAGTTTGACAATTACTTTCATTTACTAATTCCGAACTTGGACCATCTTCAGAAAGGGTAGATATTTCTGCAAAAGTGTGAGGTAAGCCGAAGAAATGTCCCATTTCATGCACGGCAGTCATTCCTGAAAAGGCAGACTTCAGCATTACAATTAAATCCTTTCCTCCGGGACCGTAGGCGTAGCCTGCTTTTGGAGGCACAATCATTTGCTGTACCAAATAAATATTAATTGTTTTCTCGGTGAACCAATTATAAGCATTGCCTGTTATTTTGTTTTCATGATTTGGCCGGTCCCATCTATTGTATTCGTGTTCGGGAATAAAAACGGTACTGCAATTCATGAACTGGAGGCAAATAGGTTTGAAATATTTATTCAGGATAGTAATGCAGGCAGCATATTGGGTAGCGGTAACGTTTGGGTTACCCAGACTGTCGAGAAAAACATAAAATACAATGGATAATTTCTTATTTAAACAAGTATCGTGAGGTAATAATGTGCCGCTCGGGGAGGCAATAAAGCTATTGTATTTCTTATGCATGGCAGCATAATTATCGGGTAATTTGCTACCACAACCTTCCTGTGAGAACAGTTGAATTGAACTAGAAATACCAATAAAAAATAAAATTAACTTAAGCCTCATTAATTATGGTTTACAACCAAATTTTATTATATTTGTTATACATCAAATCTAATTAAAATTTTTAATGATTAAAAGGTTTGCCCGTGTTTTTTTAGTACTTCTGTTTGCACTTTTCTCTGTTAAAAGCTTCTCGCAAATAGCAGTTACACCTACGGCAGGCTGTGCTCCTCTGGTTGGTGCTTCTTTTACAGGTGTATCAGGCGCGAGCAGTATATTGTGGACCTTCGGTGATGCAGGCTCGGCAAATATTAATAATCCTACACACACTTATGTAAGTCCGGGTAATTATGTTGTTACTTATACAGCAATAGTTTCTAGCGCACCCGTTACTCAAACTATTCTGGTTAGAGTTTACGGAAAACCTACTCCTAATTTCTCTTATACAATTCCTGCGAGTCATTGTGCGCCAATGACAGTTCCTTTTACAGATTTATCTGTCGGCAGCGGAACTACTCCAATCACACAATGGCAGTGGGCTTATGGCGACGGAGGTATTGGTAATACACAAAGCCCAACTTATGTTTATACTATTCCCGGCACATTTAATGTTACTTTAATTGCTAAGGACGCTAATGGTTGTGATTCCACCATTACAAAAAATGCCATCATAAAAGTTTCAGCGCAACCTACTGTTATTATCAGTAGTAATCCATTATCGCTTAATTCATGTACCGTGCCTTTTACTGCAGCATTCAGCGGAACAAATTGTGTTACGGGTTCTCCAATGGGCGGCCCGTTAACGTATGCCTGGGGATTTGGTAACGGACAAACATCAACATCTGTAACACCATCGCCAGTTACTTATACTAACAATGGTGCTTATACGGTTTCATTAACGTGTACAGATAATAATCAATGTTCGAAAACGGTTTCAACTACAGTAAATTTGCTGGCACCAAAAGTAAAAATAAAAGTTCCGGATACGGTTTGTTATGGTTCTTATATAGTGATTAAAGATACTTCAACCGCAGGATTTACATCATGGGTATGGGGCGATGCAACACCTAACATAACTAATATCCCAACCGATACTGTTATGCATTGGTTTTTTACACCCGGTAATCAAACCATAACAGTAACAGCTTTTATAGGCGGATGCACGCATGTGAAAACTTTCCCTATTTACGTTCAGAAAGTGGTTGCGAGCTTTACTTCAACGCCCATTGCATTTACATGTTATAGTCCGTTTATTGCAAATTATGTGAATACATCCAGTGGGGGTGCCACCAATTTCCAATGGATATTTCCAATAAATTCATCCCCGGGAATTTATACAACAACAAGTATTGGAACGGCCACTTGTCCGACTTATACTTTAACACAAGGCAGTAATAATCCGTATACGATATTTCAATATTATAAACCAACGGTAACTCTAATTGCGATTTCTAATTGGGGGTGTAGGGATACGGTGCAGAATATTTACGATTCATTGAGGCGGATCACTTCTTATTTCTTTACAGATAAAAGTGAAGGTTGTGTTCCGCTAACAGTTAAGTTCACAGATTCAAGTTTTTCGCAACAGCCAATTAATTTTTACTCTTGGAATTTTGGTGACGGAAGTCCGATTGTATCCGGACCAACCAGTACCATGGTTGTGCATACTTACACTGCGGTAGGAAGTTATTCTGTAACACATATTGTCCAAAATGTTCCGGGCTGCAGGGATACTTCTTTTATAAAATGGATACATGTCGTCAATCCGCCAAATCCGAGTTTTACTTTTTCACCTTCAACGGTCTGTTGGAATCAGCCAGTGCAGATTATAAATACAACTACTGTAAATCCTGGCGATACTATTAACCATTGGCATGTCGATAGTGATCAGACTTATTTCTCGCATTGCATCAATGATGCTAATCCCTCGTGGATGTTTAATCACACGGGTGTGTACGGATTTACTATGACCGCTTATGTGCACGGATGTAAGGGGAGTACTGCTTCAACGTCATCCGTCACAGTGAAAGGACCAATTGCCCGCGGAAGATATTACACCAGATGTGATTCGTCGTATAGAGTTCAGTTTAGAGCTAATTTACAGGATTGTCAGTCGGGTACTTGGGATTATGGTGATGGAAGTACGACACAAACATTAACTGGTACGGGTTCTTTTACTACTTCGCATACTTATACTGCTTCAGGAAATTACACGGCAATTTTAACCGGATATAATCCTTCAACAGGTTGTATACCTTTTCATGATACGCTTATTGTTACGGTGAGAAAAATAAATGCTTCGTTTACCAATATTCCTTTCGGATGTAAAAGTGTCCCTTCTATTTATAATTCGTTTAGTTCGCAGGATGTGATGAAAGGTTGTGGTGTGGGTTTTACATGGTACATTGGTACTTTCCCGCCAAGGGTAACACAACTGGATACCATCAATTACCCAATTTACACATCCGGTATTTATAATGTTATGCTGGTAGTGAAAGACACTAATAATTGTTATGACACGGCCCGTTCTATTATAAAAATAAGTAATTCCATCGCCAATTTTGCGATCGCTTCATCGTCAGTGGGCTGTTTGCCCTTATACACATTGAATACCAATAATACCTCCACTTCCGATACAACTATGACATACACCTGGAATTTTGGAGATCCCGGCTCCGGTTCTGCAAATACTTCTACTATTACCAGCCCTTCTCATAATTATACAACCGCTATATCGCCGAGTCAGATTTTTACGATAACGCTCATAGTCACGAATGCCAATGGTTGTAAAGATACTGTCCAGAATACCATAACGGTCAACGCCCCTCAGCCATTCATAAGCCCTTCCATAACTAATTCCATTTGCGTGAATAGCCCCCTCACTTTAAATGTTTCGAATGTTGTTGGTGCGATAAGTTATATCTGGAATTTTAATGACGGATCAGCAACACAAACTGTAACAACAGGAACCGTTGTTCATACATACACCAATCAGGGGGCGTATACAGTTTCATTGACAACAAGTGATATTAACGGCTGTATAGGTAATACAACCTTTCCCGTTTATGTTCAGAATTATCCAATACCGGGATTCTTCTATACTAACCAATGTAACGCAACCAGTTCAGTAGCTTGTGCTGGATGTGCTGTAGTATTTCAGGATACATCCTTTAATCCGGTGCCCGGACCAAGAAACTGGAATTTATCGAGTGGTGGGCCAGTAGTAGGTACGGCGACCGTTGGAAATACTTATACAACGCCCGGAGTATATCCTATAACTTTAACCGTAACAACTTCATTTGGTTGTCCCGCTGTTGTTTCGCAAACGCTAACTGTGTTAGGGGCCGATGCCGATTTCTTTACGGATACTAATAACATTTGTAAAAATTCACCTATCATCTTTACAATTAAAGACACGACCAACGTGATGACATGGGCTTGGGATTTTGGTGATGGCCGTGATACAGGAAATGTTTCGCCCATATCCCATTATTACAGTTTCTATCCGCCGGGAGGAACAACAAATGCAAGTTTAACCTATTGGACAAGTGATTCCGCTTGTAAATACTCTGTAGTTTATCCGATTAATATCCGTGATGTGGTTGCTGATTTCGATAGGAATCTCGAACTAACGGTTCAGGATTGGCGGCATTGTATTGGTCCAACCGATCAGTTCAATAACGTTTCTACAGGAACACCGACTTATTGGTTCTGGAATTTTGGTGATGGAGTAACAAGTACCACTCAAAGTCCTCCGCATACTTATACCGCAACAGGTACATATACAGTTTTATTGGCGATCGCGGATACACAGTACGGATGTAAAGATACATTGAGAAAAACAATGGAGATATTGGCATTGCCATCCATTACTGTTGTTCCTCAGCCAACCTGTGCATTGAGTCCATCGCAATTTACTACAACAGGATTGCCTTCTTATTCGTATACATGGACACCTTCTTCAAATCTGAGCAATCCTAATATTGCGAACCCTATTGCTACACTTACAACAACAACAATCTTTAGTGTACAAGTGAAAGACGTCGATGGTTGTACAAACACCGTAACGCTTTCTGTTTACATTCAGGAACCACCAAAACCGATCAGCTGGGACACAACGATTGTTATTGGTGAGCAAATAATTATTCCCGGGTATGCAGGAACAGGCTTTAATTATTATTGGAATCCGACAGCCTATTTAAGTTGCACAAATTGTCCGTACCCATTGTTTACAGGCACTGTGAATATGACGTACACCGCAATAACTATGGATACAATGGGTTGTTTCAGTATCAATAATACTTTCACTATTGAAATTTTACCACAATCCAGTGTGGATGTGCCGACTGCATTTACGCCAAATGGCGATGGAATTAACGATGTTATTTATGTGGATGGATGGGGTATTAAAAAATTAAACTTTTTCAGAATATATAACCGCTGGGGCCAATTATTATTTGAGTCGACCGATATTAATGTCGGTTGGGATGGAACATATCAGGGTGTTCCTCAGAATATGGAAACTTATGTCTGGCAGGTATCCGTTGAAACCTATATTGATAAAGAGCCGCTTTTCAAAACGAGTACGTTTAAACTCATACGTTAGATCAATCCAAACTGTTTGAAGTGGTGTGTGAAATGTTTGTTGTGAAAGATCATCCATTCCTGATGGTTTAACTCTCCGATAACAGGACTGATTGGTTTTGAATCCGGATTTTTTTCAAAGTACAAATCAAAATCATGTAATTCAATTTTTAAATACTCAATAGCTTCGCTGAGGTCTGAATAAGAAAGGGGGACTAAATCATTTGTCAGCATGGGTGCTTTAAAACCAATGCTCATTTCTTTATCCGTGTTAATCGTGTAATGTCTTATGGTCTTTGCTACTCTTTCATCAACCATTAAAGGTTGAAGTGATTTTCCGTTTGAGAATGAAATAGCAAGTATTAAATGTTCAATCATGTGTTGGGCTGTCATTTTTCCAAATAGGGGTGGTGTATTGCTTTTTAAATTCTGTAGTTTATTGAAAACAGAATCATGAACCGAAATGTTGATTTTTTGAAGCTCAGCAATTTTACATGTTAAACATTTTTGACAAAGACATTCCTTAGAATCAAGGGGAACAATATTTGGCATAGCGTTGCACCAGCAAGAGGTGATTTCGTTCATCTCACAATTAAATTCCGCGCCGCAAGAAGGACATTTACACTGCATAAGATAAAGATACAGTTTTGCGAAGCGTAAAAAACTAAATCCAATTAGTAATTTTTAAAATGCTAATATATTTGTTTTCAGGCTTTTAATGTTATATTTTTGATTAGCATGAAAGCAAGAATTGTAATTTTTTTCTTGTCCGCCTTTTTACCATTCGTAGTTCAGTCGCAATGTACTATGGCTAATTATTTGGCAGCTGTGAGAATTCCTATTGCCTCTTACCCATATGCCGCAACAAGTGCCGCTGTTACTGTATCAGCCAATGCAGCAGGTGTACCAACTCTTGGTAATTCAAGTTACAATTGTGGTCCTGATTTATATGCAGGTACAAGTCCTGCCTGGTGGCTTAATGGCGCTACACAAACCATTACCATAACATTTTCTTCTCCTGTAACCAGCTTAACTTTTTTAATTAATGGTACAAATGCGACTGAAGAGTTTTATATTATATCGAGTAGCACATGTGCTTTATCGATCAGTAATTTATGTACTGTTGGCTTTAGTTCGGTTGGGGGTACAGTAATAGCCGGACCAACTGCCGGTCTCGGTTCAATAATTACGGTAAATAATCCGGGTGGAGCTACCATGTACAGAATGACGCATAATGGTTTGGGTGCAGGATCACGTGTTACATTATTAGATTGCTTCGTATTAGGAAGTGGTTCTTGTGTTTTACCGATAGAACTAAATGAGTTCAAAGCTAAATGTAATAACAGTATTGTTAACATGAGTTGGGAGACGACTACTGAAAAAAACAATAATTATTTTACAATTGAAAGAAGCGTGAATGGTTATGAATGGGCTGACATTGGAACAATTAAAGGTGCCGGCAATTCAGCTTCTCCTAAATATTATACTTTCACCGACCCAAAACCAATAAGTAATTTGCTTTATTACCGTTTAAGGCAAACGGATTATAATAACGAGCAAACCAGTTCAAAAATGGTATCCGTTAATTTGTGCTGGCAATTATCCGACATAGTTTTATATCCTAATCCTGCAACTGATGAAATTACTGTGAGCGGTGACCATATTCAGGCCATAGGTTTATTTGATGCTTATGGCTCAGAAATCATTCATCTGTCTGATTTGAACGAAGAAAATATTAGGATAAATACTTCTCAGCTGGAAAAAGGAATCTACTTTGTGAAAGTAGGTGAGAAAAATTTCAAGTTTATTAAAGATTAATTATTTTAACGGACTCAATAGGCTGTAAATCGCTGAATCCAAAAATTTGCCTTCCCAAAAGAAATTTTCTTTAAAATAAGCTTCGCGTACAAATCCGTTCTTTTCTAATAATTTTTGTGAGGCAATGTTTTCAGGATTTATATTGGCCTCAATCGAATGGGCTTTTATTTCTCTAAATCCGTAATCAATTACAATCTTTAAAACTTCATTCATTATGCCTGTGTTCCAAAAATCAGGATGCAAAGCATAGCCTAATTCAATTCTGTAATTTTCTTTTTTAAAACGTAGAAAACAAACGGTGCCAATCACTTTAGGGTTATCTTTTAAAGCGATTCCCCAGGTAATTAAATCGTTTTTCTTTTCTTCTTCGTCAATCATATTAATAAAAGCAATCGTTTCATCAATATTTTTTGGACGTGGGCGCTCAATGTATTTCATAATGCGGTCGTCCGTACGTTGGACTAATAATTCCGGTGCATCATCAATTGTTATTTTTCTCAATAATAAACGTTGTGTGGTAAGAGTAGGGAAGGGTGTGAAATTCGGGGCGAGCATTTATTTTTTCTTTGAGGGTGCAGATTTATTGCCGGGTGTCATTTTTTTTGTAACTTCTTTTCCTTTATCATCAAAAACAATTTCAAGTACATCTCCGTTTTCAAAGGTGTATTTATAATGTCCGACCCATCGGTTATTA
>JAHEYE010000147.1 GCA_023251695.1 Sphingobacteriaceae bacterium
TTTAATGGATGCTGTGGTGGATTGTTATTTTCATGCTATCGAAAAAATAGGGGATATAGTTGAGAATATTGAAGAAGATATTATCGCTAATGCCGGGAAAGAATCTTTGCTTAAGTTATATGAACTAAAACGTGAAATGATTTTTTTGCGTAAGCAGGTTTGGCCCATGCGTGATATGATCAGTAATATGGTCCGTTCCGAAACTAAATTAATAAATCCGAGTACCGATATTTATTTACGCGATTTACAAGATCATGTTACGCGTATTATTGATACTGTAGAAACCTATCGTGATTTATTATCGGGTATCATGGATATTTATTTAAGTACCAATGCGAATAAAATGAATGAAGTAATGAAGGTTTTAACCATCATGTCCTCTATTTTTATTCCTGTAACTTTTGTGGCCGGGGTGTACGGCATGAACTTCGACGACATGCCTGAATTAAAATCGCCTTACGGTTATGCCGCTATATGGGGAGTAATGCTCACTATTATGATAGGCCTAATCATTTATTTCCGAAGGAAGAAGTGGATGTGAGCTTAGAAGCCCAACCGACCAAATATACTTTTAACTTTGAGCGCTAATAATTTATTACTTTATCACTATCAGCGATCCATTCTGTTAATTCCTTCATTCCGCTCCATTCTGTTCCTTCAATCAGTTTCATGGCTCTAAGCCCTCTTGCCTCCCCGCAGGTTGTGCATAACCGTACTTTCCCACCCTTCTTGATAACTGCTTCAATCATTCGTTCAATATTATACAAACTGTTAGGGGTGGTTTCATTAGAAACGGAACAAAATACGCCATCGGACATCAAGGAAATCCGGATTTCCGTTCCTTCAATATCCCTTTGAAATTGCATTGCAATTCTTAAAGCATTCCATGCTTTTTCTGTGCCATAAGGCGCATCATTGATTATAATCAAAACTTTCATATTTCGGTTTTTAAATTTTAAATCCAATTACTAGTATATCGTCTGTTTGCTCCAAATCCCCTTTCCAATTATTGATGATAGCATCAAGTATTTTCTTTTGTTCAGCCAACGATTGATTGGAAATGGACTGTAACAAGGCTTTCATTTGTTTATACTTGAACTTCTTTCCTTTCGCCCCACCAAACTGATCCGTATAACCATCAGTATAAAGATAGAAGGTGTCACCTTTTTCTATATCAACAACTTGGTGCTTAAAATTTTCAGTTCGTTCACCTTTTCCAATTGGCATTTTATCCGCTTCAAATTCAATCAATTTATTATTCCTTATTAAAATAGGTGCATTATGTGCAGCGGCAAAACTTAGTTTTTTCTTTCCCTTATCAATCGAAACAAGTACACCATCCATTCCATCCTGTCCACCATCCTGAGAAATGCTGGTGATTAATTTATTCCTCACATATCCGCAGATTTCATTCGGGATTAAAATATTTCTTTCATTTATAGCTTCATTCAAAAATGAAATGTTCAGTAAACTCATAAATGCACCGGGAACCCCATGACCGGTTGAATCGCAAACAGCGAGATAAAAATTATCGTTTTTAAATGTTGCCCAATAAAAATCTCCGCTTACAATATCTTTTGGTTTAAACAGGATAAAATAATCGGAAAGATTATTCTTTAACAAATTTTCATCGGCCAACATGGTTTGCTGGATACGTCTGGCGTAATTAATAGAATCTGTTATCTCCTTACTTTTTTCATGTATTTCAAGACTTTTTTGCTCACCTGATGTTTTTAGTTCTGCCTGTGTTCGCGCAAAATAATATTGAAGCAAATAAATAATAAGTGAAATTCCAATTATATTCATCAGAAAAAACCGATTGATGAACTTCTCAGAAAGATGCCAGTTAAAATAAGAAGGTAAATAATCATTAATAAAAAATGCTGCTATTACTGCAAGCACAAAAGCTGCAAACCAATAAATAGATTTTTTTGCTCCGTAAAAGGTAAGGGCAGCAAGCGGACATATAAGTGCCCACAATATTATGGAACTTGACTGCATAAAACCGCCAAGGGAAATTTGAAGCAATAAGGGTAATAATAAAATCAAGAATATTTGACTGAACCTAAAAAACTTAAATTTTTTGAAAAGAAGAAACGCACCTATGCTTATTAATGAAAGAATACCATAACCGAATGGTATTAAACCAGGCAAAATTAAACCGCTAAAAAAGTACAAAGCCCCCCATGTCAGTCCAGCAAAAGCAAATGGAAAAGCCATGATTAGTAGGGTAGATTTTTTTAGTTTTTCATCATCGGTATCATTTGGTAAGTGTCCTTTTTGAATTAATTTTTTGAATAGTGAATTATTTTGAGCCGCGGTTTTATTTTCATTTTCAATCCACCCAAATGTTCCTGTTTCAAGAAAAAAAACATTTGAATCATGGTTTTCCCGGATAAAATCAGCTGTGCGTTCGGATCGCCCCCCTCCATTGCCACACACCGTAACTATTGTTTTTCTAAAATCAAGGCTCGATTTTTTTGTTTCAATCTGTTCGATCGGAACATTTATTGAAAAAGGAATATGTTGTCCCTTGTATTCCTCTTCGCTTCTCACGTCAACAACAATGAGAGCAGTGCTGCTTTTTAGCAATGAATTCAGTTCAGTAGGATTTATTGATTTTTTTTGCATCATCGGAGTTGTTAGTTCTTAAAAAACCGGCCATATAATTTAGGGTGAGAACCGACGCATCTCATCCTATGTGCAATTATAATTGCGGATGAAATCGTAAGAAAACCAACAACTGTGATTGACGAATAAACCCCCAGCCAATCGGCAATTATCCCTGTTAGAATAGCACCGATTGCGTATCCTAAATCCCGCCAAAAGCGAAATATACCAAAGCTTTTTGCTCTGTCGGTTGGGTTAGTGTTTTCTGCAATTGTAGCAAGGAAAGTCGGATATACCATTGCGGTTCCCCAACCTAAAATAACTGAAAGAATAATAAAATGAAGCAGTGTTTCTGCCCAAGGAATAATCAATAAAGTGAGACCCTGTAAAAACATACCTACGAAAAGCATGTGTTTTTTACAAAATTTATCGGCCATCTTTCCGGTAAACAATTGGCCGATGCCCCAAACAGCAGGATAGGCGGCTGTTGCAATTCCAATTTGCTCCAATGAAAAATGTTTCTGCGCCAATAGGATTGGGAAAATTCCCCAAGCCATACCATCGTTTAAGTTATTAATCAATCCTGCCTGAGTAACCGAACCAAGATTTTTATCCTTCCAGGTTGTATCCCAAAATATATTTTTTAGAGTAGGAAGCGTATTTGTGTCTGTTTCATTTGCAACGTGATGTTTAGTATCCTTTATAAAAAACCAGCTCCCAAATAATCCCATAAAAGAAAGAACAATACCTATATAAAAAGGATAGGGCCTTAATCCGTATTTCCCTGCAATCCACCCTGTAAAAAAGGCAACAACAGCAACAGAAAGGTAACCTGCAAATTCATTTAATCCCATTGCAAATCCTCTCTGTTTTTCGCCGACGATATCAATCTTCATTACAACTGTGATACTCCAGGTTAAGCCTTGATTGATACCTAATAAAATATTTGCAGCTATAATCCAATTCCAATTTGCCGCAAAAATTAATAGGAAAGGAACAGGAATTGCAAAAAGCCAACCAAGCATCAATAAATTTTTCCGACCAACATTATTTGCTAAAGAACCCGTAAAATAATTTGTAATCGCCTTTACAATTCCAAAAACAATAATGAATGAAAGTATTGCTGTTTTCGCAGCTATGTGAAATTCGGCTTCAGCAATTTGAGGAAGTATCGCTCTCTCCAGTCCAACCATGCCTCCGACAAAAGCATTAATAATAACCAGCAAGGTAAACTGTCTCCAGTTTTCTTTTAAGCCAAGTTTAATAGTATCCATTAACTGAGGTTTGTTAATACAAAACTACCTCTAATGAATTTTTAAACACTTTACATATGATAAGAAATTACTTTGTGCCTCTGATGCGGCTGAGGCTGACTGGAGTGATGCCTAAATAAGAAGCAATGAGTTTTAGTGGTACCCGCTTTAAAACATTGGAGTGGTCTTTTAGTAAATTAAGATAACGTTCCTCCGCAGTATTGAACTGTAAACTTTCAATTCTACTTACCGTATTTACATAGGAATTCTCTATTATCTTACGGAAAAGTCTTTCTAAATCAGGATGCGAATCAAAGAGTTTAAATAATCTATCAGAATCTATGGCAATCAAAATCGTGTCTTCAATTGCCTGAATTGCCTTTTTGGAAGGCTTGCCGGTAAACAAGCTTTCTGCTCTTGCAACAAACGCATTTTCAAATTCAAAACTTTCGGTTATATCCGTGGCGTTTTTAAAATAATAAATTCGTACAACACCACTTTTTACAAAGTAGATTGTTTTGCAAGTATGTCCAATTGCTTGCACATCCTTTCCCTTAAGAAATTTTACTTCTTTGCAAATCTCGGCTAAAGCCTTTTCTGACTCAGATGAAATGGAGTGTATTACATTAATATGTCGCAGAATGCTATTCAACCCTGACAAAGTATAAGTAAAAGGTCACAAAAGTTCACTCTTTATACTCTTAGTACCCTCGCCAGGAATCGAACCTGGATTTAGCGTTTAGGAAACGCTCGTTCTATCCATTGAACTACGTGGGCATATTTAGAAGGCACAAATTTAAGCTATTTTTATTAATATTTTCCATCTAAAACTGTAAGGTTCAGGGGGCTCTTTTCGTCTCTCTTAATAACAAAAATTCTTACTATATTTAGGTGCCTTATTTAGTATTGGCTTATGAAAAAATTAATCCCGGTTTTCATTTTTGTTTTATTTCTTGTTTCATGCCGTCAAAATGATTCGCAAATAAAGGAAAGCGCAAAACAAATTTCTGATACTTCAAAAACCCAAACAGAAAATCTGGTTACCATTCGCCGGGCTAAACATAAGACGGTTGAAGCCGGAAAACCATCTGTTACCACCGCTAAATCTCCTGCTGTATTTCCAACGAATTTAAATGTAAATAAAGTTGCCGAGCTGGAGAGTGCAGAAGTACCTGCTGACTTATTTCAAACAACACCCGGAACAGAAGATTACAAATTACCGGTAGTGGTTACCGCTAAAATTAATACTGTTGTGAGCGTTCAGCCGGTTCCTGTTCCTGCTGCTGCACCGCGTTTTAAAGATGCTGCCATCAGTAATATTCAATATCTCGATGTTGAACAAGGCCTCAGTTCTTCATTTATAAGAAGTTTATTATTTGATAAATGGGGAAATTTATGGATGGGAACTGTTGGAGGCGGTGCAAGCCGTTACGATGGCTCCTCATTCACCAATTTTACGGACAGGAACGGATTAAGCAATAACACTGTTTTGTGTATGATTCAGGACAAATCGGGAAGAATTTGGTTTGGTACTGAGGGTGGCGGGGCTTGTTGTTACGATGGTAAAACGATGCAACACTTTACAAAAGATGAAGGAATGAGTGATAATACTATTCTTGCCTTATGTGAAGATAAAAACGGAAAAATCTGGTTCGGGACTAACGGTGGAGGTATTTGTGTGTATGATGGTAAAACAATTACTACCTACAATGAAAGTATGGGACTTAGTAATAATACAGTCCGTTCTATTATTCAGGACTCGAAGGGCACCATGTGGATAGGTACTAACGGTTGGGGTGCCTGTATGTTCAACGAAAAAACATTTACATATTTCGGAACCGGTGCGGGCTTAAGCAGTAAAATTGTTCATTCAATTATTGAAGACGATTCAGGGAATATTTGGCTGGCCACCGATGATGGCGGCGTTAATATTTATAATGGAAAAACAATAAAATATCTGACCAAAAAAGATGGTCTGAGTAGTGATTGCGTCATCTCCTTAAGCAAAGATAAAAAAGGAAATATTTTAATGGGAACTTATGATGGCGGACTTTGCAGTTACGATGGCGAAGGCATCACTGTATTTTCAACACAGCAAGGATTAAGTAATAATTATATTTTATGCATGCGCGAAGATGCATCCGGTAATGTGTGGATGGGAACTTACGGCGGTGGTGTTTGTTTATACAATGGCTCATCATTTAAGCATTACACAGAGCGTGAAGGTTTAGGAGGGAATACGGTTCGTTCAATAGCACAAGGTGCAGATTCCAGTTTATGGTTTGGTACTTATGGTGATGGCGTCATCCGTTATAATGGAATTAATTTTTCTCACTATACAGAAAACGAAGGCCTGAGTAGTAATTACGTAAAAGCACTTACCGTTGATAATTCAGGAAATATCTGGATGGGTACAGATGGTGGCGGAGCAGTACGTTTTAATGGAAAAACTTTCGAGAATTTTGGCGAAGATCAGGGTTTAAAAAGCAATTATATTCTAAGTATGTTTAAAGACCGTTCCGGAAGAATCTGGTTTGGTACCGATGGAGCAGGAGTTTGTTGTTACGATGGCGTTGCTGTAACTACGTTTATGGATGATCCGATACTTAGCGAAAATTCGGTGGTGGCGATTACTCAGGATAAATTAGGAAATATTTGGTTTGCTACCGATGGTTATGGTGCCTGTTGTTATGATGGTGAATTTTTCAGATGCTACAGTGAAAAGGAAGGTTTGTGCAGCGACTATGTAAAATCAATAGTGATTGATGCCGAGGGAAATGTTTGGTTTGGTACAGATGGAAGAGGAATCAGTATTTTAAAAGCAAGTACAATTAAAAGTCGTCGCCCCGAATTTTTACATTTTGATGATAATGATGGTTTAAGCAGTAAAAACATCCGTTCCCTTGTTCAGGATAAATCTGGCAATGTTTGGGTCGCAACAGAAAAGGGATTAAATTATCTGGTGAGCCGTAAAGGGAAATTTACTAATTACGTTTATACAACTGCAAACGGTTTAAAAGCGAATAACTTTTTCCCGAATAGTGTTTTTGTCGACGGAAAGAAAAGAATCTGGTGGGGTAATGGAAAGGCGCTCACTACTTTGGATTTAAATAATTACGGCTTATCCGATAAAGCACCTGATATTCATTTATCAAGTATTGAACTTGAACAAACCTTTATCGATTTTAACGCCCTCGAAGATTCCTTGAAAACAGGAAGGGAAATCCAGGTAGGTGATAAAGTAAAAAAGAAATTGACGAATGTTAGCTTTAATGGATTAACCGATTTCTTTAACTATCCTAAAGATTTAGTCTTACCCCATTACATTAATCACTTAACATTTCATTTCAGTGGCATTGAATGGTCGGCACCCGATAAAATACAATATGAATATATGTTAGAAGGTTCTGATGATAATGATTGGAGCCCTTTAACTTCCGAAAATAAAGCCTCGTTCAGTAACTTATCTCATGGCGATTATACATTTAAGGTAAAAGCCATTGGTAATTCACAAAAGTGGAGTGAAGTGTCTGAATATAAATTTACCATTAAAGCACCTTGGTATTTACATCCGGGCGCTTATGCCGGATATATCATCGGTTTTATCAGCATTGTGTTTGGATTTAACGGTGTGCGTACACGTCAGTTAAAAGTGAGGCAGCAGCAACTGGAAGCAACTGTTGCAGAAAGAACTTCTGAAGTGGTTCTGCAAAAAGAATTAATAGAGCAAAAGCAAAAGGAAATTGTTGATAGTATTAATTACGCTAAACGTATACAGGGCGCGATGTTGGCGAGTGACCAATTATTTGATACGCATCTCAAAAATTATTTTTTATTTTTCCAGCCAAAAGATATTGTAAGCGGCGATTTTTATTGGGCTTCACCAATGGCAAGCGGAAATTTTGTTTTGGTTACAGCTGATAGCACAGGGCATGGTGTTCCTGGTGCAATGATGAGTATGTTAAACATTTCGTGTTTAAACGAGGCCGTTAGTGAGCGTAAATTAAACGATCCTTCTGAAATATTAAATCACGCCCGTGAGCGCATTATTTCTTCATTGTCAAAGGACGGAAGTTTAGAGGGCGGGAAAGACGGAATGGATTGCAGTGTTGTAGTGTTTGATTTTAAAAAGAAAAAATTATTGTACGCAGGCGCTAATAACCCTTTGTGGATTGCAAGAGCAGGGGAGTTAATAGAATTTAAACCCGACCGTATGCCGGTTGGTAAACACGACAAAGACTCAATTCCGTTTACAACGCATGCAATTGATTTGCAAAGCGGCGATATGATTTTTGCGCTTACGGATGGCGTACCTGATCAGTTTGGCGGACCAAAAGGTAAAAAATTCACTTACCGTAAATTAAAAGAATTATTATTAAGTAATTCTTCTAAACCGATACCTGAACAAAAGGAAGCTGTACAGAAAGCTGTTGATGTTTGGAAACGCGAACTGGAGCAAGTGGATGATATG
>JAHEYE010000148.1 GCA_023251695.1 Sphingobacteriaceae bacterium
TTTTTGGTTTTGCGGCTACTGAATTTGTTTCTGCCGGGACGGGTTTTTTTTCCGCTGCTTTTTGTTTGGCCAATTTATCAGCCTCAGCTTTTTCTGCCGAAGCTTTGGCTTTTGCTTCTTTTTCCGCGGTGGATTTTTCCTTCGCTAATTTGTCGGCTTCTGTTTTATCAGCTGCCGCTTTTTCTTTTGCTGCTTTATCTGCTAAAGCTTTATCTTCAACTGCCTTCTTTGCATCTTCCTCCGCTTTCTTTTTTTCTTCTTCTATTTTATCGCAGTCGGGTACCTTCGCTAATTGTTCTACCGGATACGGCTCGCCGGGAATTAGCGCAATAGCTTCATTATATAAACGTCGGGCTAAAGGACAATCAGGAATTGCCAATGCAGCATCACCGCGTTTATTGGTGCCGCAGAATTTATCAATCAATGTTTGTTCGGCATTCCATATTTTTCCCACTATGTTTAAGCCATAATCAGTATAAGCAGCGTCATCGTCGAAGTTCTTTATTTTTGGAGCGTAAACAACTTTTACTAAGGGTTCTTGTAATCCGGAGTAATCAATTCCCGGGAAGGGTTTTGCCATAACGAATCCGCCAATACTAAAGCTTGGGTAAAAATTATTATTCTGAATTTCTTCAGAAACTCCGGTTGTAATGATCTCAAATTTCTTAGGGTTGCAACCGGGATAAGATACTGTTAGAATAAAAACATCGTTACCGGGTACCGCCACCATAAAATCTCCGTTCCCGTCACTGGTCCCTTGATAAACTACTTTTCCTGCTTTTGTTAAAACAATGGATGCACCGCCTAATGGCTTTTCTGTTTTTTCAGATTTATAAGTGAGTTTCCAGGTACGGATTTCGACATTGGAACTTAATTTAACCGACCAAGTCTTAGTTGTGGTTTGAGAATTGATAAAACCGAAGCCAAATAATAGCAGAAAGAGGGCGATTTTTTTCACGCCTTGAAAGTAATCAAAAGTTCCTAAAAGCAATTAACAAAAAGTTAAGATTGTTTATTTCAGTTTTTATTTTATCTTTGGTATGGTTTAAAAAATGTTATTGTTTAAATTAAATAAAGGTTTACTGAAAGCGATGTTATTATCGTTCGGTACTTCTTTTGGGCAGACTTTCCTGAACGGCAATTTCGAAATTAATACTGCCGGTGCAGATCAGATCAATATTTCAAACGCATCATTTAATGGCTTTATGGCAAATACAGTTGCTTTTGGCCCTTCAGGTAATATGGATATCATTAATTCGAATACCTATTGCGGATTCAGGCAAAGCGGTTGCTGGTATGTGGCTTTTACAGGACTTGCAAACGATGCAATAAGTATGCGACTTTCGGCAGCTTTGGTTACCGGAACAACGTATAACATGACTTTTTGGGATAAAGCCTGCACTCCTTTTTCTTGTGGTCCTTTGCCAATGGAAATCGGGGTTTCTACGGTAAATAATGCCTTTGGAACCAATGTTTATACGGCTCCGCTTTCAACAGACGGAGTTTGGGTACAACGTATTTTTAGTTTTGTTGCCCCTAATAACGGTCAATACATAACAGTCCGCATGAACGCGGGTTCAGGTTGCAATTGGGTTCAGGTTGATAATTTTTCTTTCGCTCCTTTTACCGCTTCAACTGCTTGTAGTCCGCTGCCAATCGAACTCGGAACTTTTGATGCCATAGCTGAAAAAAGTACTGTTCATTTAAAATGGAATACTGAAACAGAAAAAAATAATAAATCTTTTACTATTGAAAGAAGTAAAGATGCAGGTGAGTGGGAAACCGTAAAAACAGTAAGCGGGGCAGGGAACAGTAATGTTACAATTAATTATAACGATTACGATTTAATGCCTTATGATGGTATTTCTTATTACCGGCTTAAGCAAACCGATTACGATAAAACAAGTACATATTCAAACATAAGGGCTGTAAGATTTGATGATTTGAGTTCAGTAGGAATAAATGTATTCCCAAATCCATCTAAAGGGGCAATTACGGTAGCTTCAAGGGAAGAAATTGATTTAAATCTTCTGAAAATTGTGGATGTGGTAGGTAAAGAAGTAAAAGCCCAATTTGAAATAGAAAGTTCTCATGCAGTTAAATTATCCGGTTTGCTTCCGGGCATATATTTCCTCATCTATAATGATGGAAACAATAAGCTTGGACAAAAGGTTGTTGTCGAATCGCGAGACTAAGAATTTCTTATTTTAAAACCTCAGTTTTTATCACAGTTCCTTTTTCGTCGAAGTATTTCCATTCACCGTATTTTTTCGGAATGTTATCGGAGGCAGTTTTACGGATATTTTCTTTTCCGGTCGGATCAAATGTAGAGTGGGTAATAAAACCGTTGGTGTGTTTGTATTGTCCTTTCATTTTTAATGCACCGTTATCGTGATATTCTTTATACTCGCCAAACTCTGCACCATTTTTAAAATTTGCTTCTTTCACTAACATACCTTTGTCGTTATAATATTTGCAGATGCCTTCCTTTTTTGCGTCAAGTGTTTTGCCTTCTTCCTTTATTTTTCGGTTGGAATAAAAATATTTGTAAGACGATGTTTCTTTGGAATCATAATTCGTTTCTTCCTCGTATAATTGGACTGTATCCCTGAATTTAAATGCTCCATATTTTTTTGAGTCAGCGAATTGCCCGCTTTCTATAAGGTAATAATTACTCACTCCATGTTTACGGTAATGTGAAAACATACCATTGTATAAACTATCTTTAATCTGATAACTTAAACTATCCCATTCGCCACTGCCACGGTTTTCTTTTTCAAAATAAAATCCCACCCCGTTTTTTAATATTTGAAAGCCGTCCGGCTGCCACATGTTAATATAGCGGGTAGGGGCATTGGTATTGTTTTTCCCGATACTCTCAATTTTCTCCAGCTTTTTTTCTCCGTTTTTATAATAGTAAACCCAAAAACCAACCGGTTTACATTCTTTATCTTCTTTAATGGTAATGCACTGTTTTTGTCCCTTCCATTTTACCTGCCCCGAATTATAATACTCGAGATCAGGTTCAAGGGTTTGTCCGTATTGAATTGAGAAAAGAAGACAATAAAAAATAATTAAGCAATTCTTCATTTGAAATTTTTAGCTTGAATAAAAATACAGAAAAATTGGCTTAATGCAATACGGCTAATTTTAAGGAGCGAAGAGCCTCTTCGGAAAGAATATTCACGGTATAAATGCCGGGCTGTAGTTCTCTTACATCAATAAAAAACAAATCAATATTATCTGTTTCATAATGTCTGATCTCCTTCCCGGTTAGATCGTAAATTTTTATATCGGATTTAGCAGGTAAATTTGCAATTGAAAAATCTGTTAAGGCAGGGTTCGGGTAAAGCGACAAGTTCTGCAACAAATTTCCTGTTTCGCGAATACCCGAAGGAGGAGAGAGTAATTTGGCCAGACAAAGATCAGAACTCCCACTATTGTTAAGAAAATAGCCACCGAAATTGATTGAACTGCTGTTATAATAACCTGTTACATATATATTCATAAACTGATCGGACGCAATATCATTGATTCCATCATCATTTAAACCACCTTGATTTTGTGCCCACATTACTCCACCAAAAAAGTTAAGTTTAGCAACAAAGCCATCACCAACCCCGCCGCAGGTTAAAGTATATGTATCAAATACTACAGACGTACTGTGAATATGTCCGCCAATGAAAGCATTTCCTGATCCATCAGTCACCACACCATATGAGATATCATCCAGATTTCCACCGAAAGTGCGCGACCAAAATTCATTTCCTGTTGGAGGGTTATAGTTAACAATAAATATGTCGGCATTAGTCGGACTTGTATTCGTAAAAGTAGTAGAACCGAAGGTTATGTTTGTGCTTTTAAAGTAACCGGTTGCAAATAACTGACCGGAACTTAGTTTAACACAAGTACCGGCATCGTCAAAATTACCACCGGCGCTTTTTGCCCAAATCTCATTGCCTGAAGCGTCGTAGCGGATAAGAAAATAGTCGCTGCCGCCCATGTTGGTAAGGGTATAGGTGCTGAACGTTAGAACCGGGCTTTTGAAGCTTCCGGTAACATAAATATCGTTGGTCATTGTTACAGTTACATCATTACCAATCTCCAGCCCTGTATCCCCGAAACCTTTTCCCCACAATTCATTGCCATTGTTATCATATTTGAGAGTAAAAACATCACCGCCTCCATTACAGGTAAGGGTACTTGTACCGAAATTTATGGTATTGCTTTGAAATTGCCCGGTCACATAAATATTATTTCCGTCGCTTGCTATTCCATAAGGTTCTTCTACCATATTATCGCCGAAGTTTTTGGCCCAGATAACATTTCCTGCAGGATCATATTTTACAACAAAAACATCCGTTCCGCCCATATTGGTAAGGGTAAAGGCACCAATAGATAAAGGTGAGCTCGTAGAATAACCTGTCACAAAAACATTACCGGCATTATCACAGGCAATAGCATTACTCACATCATCAAAAGCGCCTCCAATTGAACGGGCCCATAAAAAATTACCGGCGAAATCGAATTTTGCTATGTAAGCATCATAATTTCCGGCATTTGTCAGCGTAGTCGTACTAAATGTGAAATTAGAGCCGAAGAAATAACCGGTAGTGTATATATTGCCGCTATTGTCGGTTGTTATTGAGGAACCATTATCACTTGTTGTACAGGTGCCTGTTCGCGCCCATTGCCACGAAGGCGGAGGCTGCGCATCTGAAAGAGTAGAAATAAAAAGATAAAAACTAAAAAGTAAATATTTCACATGTTAAAGTTAAATCAAAAAATCTTACCACTAACCACTAACCACTAACCACTAATAACTTGTAATTGCTTTAATAAACGATTTTCCTTTTTCACCTGTGTAAACCAGACTTATTTCCCACGCCCCACGTTTATTGGTATAGTTTTTAAGATACGATGTATTCAAATCATAACTGAAACGGATCATATAGCTATCTTGTTTCACGCCTAAATTAAATACTACCGCATCTTTATACCTCCAATCAAATCCTCCGAGCACCCTCCAATTGGCTGTTTTTACGCTAAAATCATTGCTGATATTATAAGACATCATCACTCCCATATTTACTTCATACGCTTTCGCTTGGTTGGCATAATAAAATCTTGGTGTTACCACAAATTTTTCATGGGCCTGAATATCACATCCGCCATTTACCACAAATTTTAATGGTATCCTGTCAACCGTGCCAACAAAAGAAGTGTTAGACCGGGTGAGATGTGCCATCGAGAAACCAAGGTAAGGATGCGCTTTTTTGTCTTTCTCAAGATATTTATAATACAAACCGAAATTGGCATCGAAGCGAGTGATATTTAAATTGTTTACATTTTCACCACTCGAAATATTCTGGTCGAATGTACCTCCGTCCTGATAGGGATTGTACTGCACATCATAAGTGATATTATTATTGAAGGCTTTATAAAACAAACCTAATTGTAAACCTGTGGTTAAATAATGAACACCGTTTGCTTTTTTATCGAGTATGTTATAAGCACCTGATAACATAAAGCCGGTTGTATTAAAATTACCGGGTCCGGTTCTGTTATTAATAAAGTAAGCACCAAACCCTACTTTCTTATCCTTGATGGTATAAGGCATATCGTAGGCAAGATATGTAGTGAAGAACGGCTTCACACCAAATGCGCGCCATTGCGAACGCGTATCCACATAAGCTTTGTAATCTCCTTTTTCATCACCGTACATACCTGTTAATGCAGGGTTCAAATACAGCGTGCCCACATCGTAATGCGACAAGTGAAAATCCTGAGCTTTTAAAATGCTTCCTGTTAAAACGAAAGCTGCGATATATATAATATACTTTTTCATTTCTTTTCTTTTTAATAGGTTAACGTGATAAAATTACCTCGCCCGACATTCTGATTTCCCTTCCGTCCACGACTTCCCCTGTCAGTGTCCAGAGATAACGGCCTGCAGTTTGCGGCGCGTGTTTAAAGGTTCCGTCCCAGCCGGTGCTTTGGACGTCTGATTTGAATATCTGATTACCCCATTCATTAAAGATGCGGAATTCCATTGTTTTAAACGGACCACCTTTTACGAAGAGAATATCGTTTTTACCATCGCCATTCGGTGTGAATCCTGATGGAACCGCAGGATTAGTCACAATCGGATTAATGTCTGTACAAGCCGTTACATGTACCGTATCTATACGTGAGGCTACACAACCCGAATCAGAAGTTACAGTGAGCGTTACAAAATAAGTTCCTGTATCACTATAAGTGTGATTAGGATTTGTAAGTGCCGAGTAAGTTGTATCTCCAAAATCCCAGGCCCATGCTGTTACGCTTGGCGAAGTGCTTGAACTGCTAGCAAACATTACAGAATCGAAGCAGAAAGGTGTAAACGTAAATGTTGTTGAAGGATTTTCGTTTATGTAAACCGTTTTTGTAATTGAATCGGTACATCCGCCCGCATTCGTGACTACTAAATTTACAGTTTGATTACCCGTAGCCGTAAATGTCGTGCTTGCACTTTGTGTCGTATAAGTATTAGCACCGGCTGTCCAAGTCCATGTAACCGGACTACCAGTCGAAACATCTGTAAACGTTGTAACAGTATTTACACATTTACTATTAGCTACGAAATTCGCAATTGGTTTTGGTTGATAAGTTATGGTTACCGTGTCAATCACTTCATTACATCCGCCATTATTAGTTGAAGTTAAAATCAAAATTACACTTCCTGCGCTTGTATCTGCGGAACTTGGTATATAAGTTCCGTTTAATGTACTGTTGTTCGGATTAAAACTTCCTGAACCGGTGGTTGACCATGTACCTGTTCCGGTTGATGAATAACCATTCAGATTTGCGTCAGGCGAGCTCTTGCAACGGAAGATGTTAGTGCCGGCATTAACCAGTGGAGCAGGAGTGAAATTGATGAGTAAAGTATCTGTTACCGCATTACAATTTCCGTTTCCTGTTGTCGTTAAATAAATAGTAACGCTTCCGGCAGTTGTATCGGCACCGCTTGGAATATAAGAAGTCCCCATAGACGTATTATTCGGAGTAAAAGTTCCTGTACCACTACTGCTCCAGATTCCACCGCTTGCAATGGTAACGGATCCATTCAGGGCTACACTTGCATTATTAGCACAAAGTATCTGATCTGTTCCTGCTGCTGATGTAGGTCCAGGTGTTATGGTTAACGTCATCACACTCGTAACCGGATTACAACCGCCATTACTTGTCGAGGTTAATGTAAATGTTACTACACCACCTGAAATATCTGCAGCACTTGGAATATAATTTCCGGTGAGGGTATTTGGTGAGAATGTTCCTGTTCCACTTGAAGTCCATGTTCCTGAGCCGGTAGATGATGTACCGTTAAGTGTAACACTCGAATTGTTTGCACAAACCATCTGACTTGTTCCTGCGGTTACTGTAGGGATACTGCTGAACGTTAGGGTTAAGGTGTCTGATACTGCATTACAACCACCATTACCGGTTGAAGTATAAATAATTTGAACACTTCCCGCCGTTGTATCTGCAGTGCTTGGAATGTATGTAGGATTAGGAACTGTATTATTAGGATTAAATGTTCCCGAACCTAATGTTGTCCATGTGCCCGTACCGGTTGATGAATAACCGTTTAATAATGCACTCGGATTGTTTTTACATACTGCAACATTTGGCGCGCTTACCAATGGAGCAGGGGTAAAGTTGATGATCATAGTATCGATTGTCGGGAAACAACTTCCGTTACCCGTTGTGGTTAAGAAAATCATCACGCTTCCGGCAGTCGTATCGGCCGCACTCGGAATGTAATTTGTATTTAAGCTCGTTGTACTTGGACTAAAGGTTCCTGTTCCGCTGCTCGACCATTGTCCGCCTGTTGCAATAGTTACTGAACCTCCAAGAGCTATGGTTGCATTGTTCGCACAAACACTCACGTCACTACCTGCATTGGCAGTTGGACCCGGAGTGATGTTCACTGTCATCTGTGATGTAATCGGTAAACAGGTTCCATTGTTTCCGGATGTAACGGTGAGCACAACTGTACCCGTTGAAATATCTGAAGCACTTGGTACGTATGTTCCTGTTAAGGCATTTGGTGAGAAAATTCCCGATCCACTTGTTGTCCATGTACCAACACCTGTTGTACAGGTTCCGGTTAAGGCAACAGTTGGATTATTTGAACAAACGGTTTGGCTTGTACCTGCTGTGATTGTAATTGTTGAGGTATAAACTAATTGAATCGTATCTGTTACAGCATTACAATTTCCGTTGTTGGTTGAAGTAATGATCATTATTACATTACCCGCGGTTGTATCTGCCGAACTTGACAGATAGGTCGGA
>JAHEYE010000149.1 GCA_023251695.1 Sphingobacteriaceae bacterium
CCAACGTGTATGGCGGCAATCATCACATCGCCTGGTACGATGCCTGACGGTTTAGCGATTGTTACACTTGAAGAAGTGCCTACGGCTGTAGCAGTACTCACAAACGAACAGGTACTTGCACATTGTGAATTGACCTGCAAACTAAATAAAGCTGATAAAATAATAAAGTAAATTTTTTTCATGTTAATGATTTTAGGGATTTGCTTATATAAATGTATGAAAATTAAGTTTAAATGCAAGTTCAATAAGAATTTTTGTTGTTGACATTTAACGGGTAAGAACAATCTTTTTGACCATTCTGGTATCCGGACTTTGAAATTCAACAAAATACATTCCAGGCACATATTCGCTAAGGTCGAGGGTAATTAATTTTTGACCTGCACTAAAATTTCCCGAATATACGGTTTGGCCTAGGGCATTTTGTATAGAGATACTTTTTATTTCTGTGGAAGGAACCGAAATGTATAAAAGGCCGTTTGATGGATTGGGAAAAACATCAAAACTTATTGCGTTTGAAAAACTTTTCACGCCGGTACTAACCCCTTCAACTATCTTCCCAACAAAAATTTGAGGCAAACCGCTGCTTGAACCGGGAAGCGTAATAGTGTCGAACAGGGCAGGAACCGACCAATAATCTCCTGTTACGTAACAATTATTATAAAAATCATGACTTAGTTTAACACCTCGGTCAGAGTTGATGCCACCCGAAGCAAAAAGCCAATCTAAAGTTCCATTAGGAAAAAATTTAGCGACATAAACATCATTACTTCCGGCGCCGTTCACAGTCACAGTCCCGAATTTTACGGCGGTATTGAATTGTCCTGTTGCATAAACATTTCCCAATGAATCACAGGAAACACCATTCCCGTAATCATTGCCTCCATCTCCTCCTCCTATAACCCAAAGATTAGTTCCGGTGGAATCGTATTTAGCAATAAAAATATCTGCGCCGCCAAGACTTGCTACAAGATTTGTACCGAAAGCGGCCGTTGTGCGGAAGGGACCTGTTATGTAACAATTCTTTTGTTTATCCATACAAATGCCGTTACCGCCATCGGCTGCACTGCCACCTCCTTTTCTTACCCAGAGACAATTTCCTGAAGAGTCATATCTTGTTACATAAGCATCTACAACACTCGACGTTAGTGTATTTGTTCCCCAGGCAACAGTACCACCGAATCCACCGGTGATAAAAGAATTTCCATTCTTATCAGTGGCAATATCGCCATAAGAACTTGCACCACTGGCAAAACTTCCGCCTGCTTGTTTTACCCAGACGGTATTTCCTGCTAAAGAAAATTTTGCAAGGAACATATCCGCTGCACCGATCGCACTTAAGGTAGAGGTAGGCGATCCGAAAGTTGTACTTCCCGAGAAGGAACCTGTAAAATATGCATTGCCCCATTGATCGGATCCAACACCGTTTGCCCATTCATCATTTGAGATCTCACCGCATTGTTTCGACCAAATATAATTACCTGCAGTATCGTAACGGGCGATAAAGGCATCGAATATTCCGGAAGTTGTTGCAAAAGTATCGGTAGGAAAAAAAACAGAATCGGTAAAAACCCCGCACAGATACAGACCGCCAAAATTGTCAAAACAAACACCGGTTCCATAATCTTCTCCTGTACCGCCTGCGCTTTTTGCCCAAACACATTTTCCGTTAGGGGAATATTTAGCCAGATAAATAGTCCAGCCTGTGCCTGTAAGCATGTTGGTATTGAAATAAGCAGTATCGTAAAATCCTCCTGTAACATAAGAGTAACCTGCTTTATCAGTTACAATATCATAAGCAATATTCCAATCATACACGCCTGCACTTTTTGCCCAGGTCCATGTTTGAGCATGATTATTTAAATAAATAAAAAGAAAGAAGGCTATGATCCGGAAAGCTTTTCTCATTTCGCTAATAATTTCAATATAAATATAGGATTTTTTTAAAACTTTCTATTATGTCTGTCCTCGTTTTGAGCTAGTTTGTTGTTATTGCTCTGTAGCGGTGACCTCGGTGTTATTGGTGAAAGAATTTATTTATTTATGATAATTTTCTTCGAAGCAGATCCGTTTTTTGAAACTGTTTGAATAAAATAAATTCCGTTTAAGGGGTTGTTTAAAACTATTTCTGTTTTATCGGAACTAATTTTAGTTTGTAAAACTATTTGCCCAAGCACATCCGTAATTATTATATCACTGTTTTGTTCTGCACCTTCAACAATAAACGTTCCCGAATTAGGGTTTGGGCGATAGATTATTTCCGGAACAACATCACAACTTACAGCAACTAACTGCAAATTTTTAAACTGTCCGTTAAAATCGGTCTGTTTAAGGGCATAATAAGATGTTCCTCCTAATGGTTTTACATCAACAAAAGAATAACGAAGTGTTTGGTTACTATTTCCTGCACCTTTAACTGTACCCACGGTTTCAAAATCAGTTCCATTTGCACTACGTTCAATCGTAAAATAATCGTTATTTTTTTGTGTCGCTGCTTCCCATTCTACATTCACTTTACCCTTTTCGCATTTTGCATTAAAAGAAACTAATTCTATAGGTAAAACAAGACAAGGAGGCGCACCGTAAGTAACTCTTAAATTAGAGCTTGTTGCAGTCATGATTTTGTAATTAGTAGAGGGTTCATTATAAAACTGGAAAGCTACCTGAAACCAACCGCCGGGTATTTGCGATTGTAACAAAGCGTTAGCACTTGCCCCTAAACTGTAGTAGCCGTAAAGTCCGGTGCCACCAATAACGAATGAAGTATAGTTCCCGGTTCCAAAGTCGGTATAAGCTGCTGCATTAATTGCGCCATAAGGACCAAAAGCGCCTGTTACATCATTAATATAAACTGATTCTGTAGTTGCCGCAACAACCGTTGTTACGTTAGGCTGAATCTCAACATCAGTAACACATGAAGTGGTTGGAATACCCGAGATATTAAATTTTATCCAGGCTCTATGCGTTAAATTTGAACAGCACACCCCAATAAATACAAAGCTGGGATTGTCTACAAAATTATTTGGCGATTGCCATCCACCTGTTGTTCCTACAATTACTACAGTGGGGTCAATAGAAACAGGATACTTAGTATTTACATCCTTTAACCAATTTACAGGAACGAGCGTTGTAATATTCCAGGATCCGCTTTCCTGCTTTACCATATATTTTCCTTCAACAGGATTAGCTCCATCTGACTCCAAACCATAATTATCAAAAAATACAGGTTCAGGAATTGTAAGAACAGTGTTGTCTTGCGAATCAATTATCAGTAATGCAGATGATGTTAAAGTAGTAAGTGTTTGGCCGCTGACATCCGTAATTTTCCAACCCTCCGGAAGTTCTAACGTTTCCCGGAAACCAAAATATTGAGGCGACACATTGTTTAAGACAGAGGGAAGGGCGTTTAATAGGATATTATTTTTTATTTCTCCGTTTCTAACAGTAAATTCATCAGAAATACCTTCGTAAATGTCTGAGTAATTAATGATGTTATTGCTGATACTTGCAATTGAAGTATTGGAACCAACGGGTACTATTGTAAAATCGGTTGGGCTATTTAGTAAAGTCATTTTCTTTTCAGAATGAATAAACAATACATCGTTGGAATTAAGAACTAATTTTATTTTATCAGTACTATTGATACTCTTTGGAAAAAAGGATTGAATAGCATTACTTTCATTCTGATAAAGATCATTGTTTGAAATGAGAGTGGTATTTATTTCTTCCCATGCATTATTTTTTTTGTAGTGAACTGGTGAAGAAGATAAGATGGCTTCATGGTCGCCATTCTCCTTTAAAAAAACTTTTGAATACATTCCCCTTTCGCCCTTTATCTCCTGATTAGTGTTTTTAACGGGGTTAATTTGTGCATTAATAGTAAATGCCAATAAAATTAAATAAGTGAATAAGCAATAATACTTCTTCATTAAACGAATATACAAAATTTCTTTAACTAAACACAGACTATCAGGGGGGTATCCCTGGGTGATTATCAACCCCTATTTGTGACAAGATTTAGCGGAAAAATGTCCGCTTTTTGCTTTTTATTTAAACATTTGAGTACTAAACCGCAAAAATGGAGCGCAGTTGCGGTTAGTTAGGTCTCTTAATACAGTTTAAGGTCGCCTGTCCGTAGGTTCAATTTGACCGACAACATATTTTGTCTTTTTAGACATATACGCATCAATTATTCCATTAGAAATTTCAGTGTTTGTAAGCCAACGGGAAGAATTATTTTCGATTTTGAATCCCAAAGAAATTTCCCTGTAATCAAGTTTATTGTTAAATAAATTGCTTTTTGTTTGGGCCAAAGATGAAGATGCAGAACCTTTAATGTGGTAAAATATTGTTTTGCTATTGTATTTTGCTAATACGTCAATTAATTGTAAGAGTGAATTATTTGCATTTGAATGTAACCAGCTTATTACGATGTCAAAAATCCCGTGCAACTTTATATTAGTATCTACCGCTTTAATAAAACTTTCTGTATCGCAATAGTCCTGAGAAATAAGGTCAATTGTCTTTTTACCTGGAAACTTGTCTGTGAAATAATTTAATTTCTGAATATCACGTCCTATTACTGAAACGCTAAAATTATTTAAGATGAAATATTCTGTCACCTCTCGCAACATTCCTGTCCCGCCAATTATTAATATTCGGTTAATATTTCTGTCCTTTGTCAATAATTATATCTTATGATTCAATGTCCCGGGGCCAACTGCCAACGGTTTTGAGGCTGGCACAGTCTTTAGTTTGCGCTTCCACGAAACTGTTTAATAAAGATAATGATTTTATTATTGATTTCAATCCGTTAAGTCTGGCGTTTTAAGTTCCGTCATCGGTCTGTGTTAGTAGTTGATCGCTGCACACAGCTACGTTTTGTTTACTTGTCAGCTATTAAAAGTATTAGTTTGAAATTATTACGCCGTCTTTATAATATGCGGTATCCTTTAATTCGTTGTCGTAATTCGGCACCCATTTTCCCCGTCTCTTGCCGTTTTCAGTCATGTTACAAGTATCCTTGCCAATTACATAAAAGTCTATTTTTGTTGTTGGTTCAGTGTCTACTGAATTATTTGTTGTGAAAAATTGATAGAGTCCGAATGCACACATAATAATTCCGGCTATCCAACTTAATATTTCTAATACGGGACTTTTCTGTGGAGCATTAATTACATTACCCGAACCAATATCCAGGCCTCCGCTATTGCCGCTCAAGGTAACATCCTCGCTTGAGTTTAGCTTTTTAGTTTTTGTTGATTTCCGTCTTACGAATGCAAGTATGAAAAAGATAATTCCAATTCCGAAATAAATCCATGACTGGTTATTCATAAATGATAAATTTAATTTCTGTTAAAGTACAATTGCTTTTGTCATTGAAATTGTCCTCGCGCTTATTACGAATAACGTTTTCGCGCTTGGCGTTCGGAGATTCCTCTGTCTAAACCGACAAAACTTTATTTATTGCTTTCCGCTGTCTCTTTTTTTGTTTACATAAAAATAATCATTTCTGCGAAGCAGGCAAAATGTAAACAAAAAACTTGGTGTCCGTCCGCTGACGCCAACCCCTTGTTATGCCCCAGTGCTTTGGTCCTTTTCGCTCAATATACGGTCAATATATTTGTGCGTAGGAAGCAAAGATGTCTGAATTCGTTTAGCGTACCGTATGCTGTCAAGAATGTCTTTGTTTTTTTTCGCTATTAATTCATTGGCTTTTTGTTTTTGCTTGTACCCTCTAAAAATAAAAAATGCCAAAGTTAATATTAAAATAAAACCAAACGAAACGGAATAAATAATGATTTTTTGTTGTTGCAGTTGGGCTTGATGTTCAATTTCCTTTTTATCCTCGGCTTCCTTTGCTGCAAGCAATGCATAATTCAGCGCGTTTTTATTGACGCGTGCCATACTATTCGGTCCGTAAATACTATCCTCTAAGCTATTGAATAGTTTATAAAATTCTAATGCTTTTTTGTGGTTTCCTGTTTTTTCATAGATCGAACTCAGTGTCTTTGATGCACTTTTTATAGCCTCTTTTGAATCCCTTTCTTGTGCAAAGATCATACTCTTGTTTGCATATTCTAAGGCAATTGAATATTGTTCTTGTTTCAAAAACAGATCACCCAGTTCATTATATGCCGAAGGCTTCATAAAATCACCACCATATTTTATGGCTTTTAAATAATATTCCTGGGCTTGATCATAATTCTTCTGCATTTTAAATATGTTGCCGATGTCACGGTACATAAAACTAATATCAATTGTATCTTTAAGTTCTGTAAATAACTTAATTGAATTCATTTGCATTTTTAATGCATTTGTGGTGTCGCCCATTTTTGCGTAAAGCCGGCCTATATCATTTTGAGAAGATGCTAAAATGAATTTGCTCCCCATTTTCTTTGCAAGTTCTGAGGCCTTCTTTTCCATACTTAATGCAGTAGAATCTTCCTTGATCACTTCATAGGTTTCTCCTAAAAGATTATAGGATCGCGCAAGACCATTAATGTATCCTGTTTTTTCGGAGATTTTTATCGCCTTTAAAAAATTCTCAACCGCTCCGGGGATATTGCCTTTCATAGAATTTGAAGTGCCAAAGTGAATGTAAACATTTACCATTCCCGTTGTGAAATTGAGCTTTTTTGCAATTGCTAAAGCGCATTCTGCTATAGAGTCACTCTGGCTGTATTTGCCGTTAATTCCAAGCATATATCTTGAGAGAAAAAGTAATTTATTTACTTTATTAGTGTCATCCTTTCCATATTTTATACCATTCCGGAGGGAATCAATTTTGTATCGTTGTCCAAACGAAATGAAATAACAAAAGCAAAATAGCAATCCGAAAAACAGGTATTTTATTTGTCGTGTCAATATCATGCTGTTTTTTTTCGCATTAGGTCTAGTCAATTTGCACAGTCGCCTTTTTTGTACGTCGTCTAAGCATTGGGCATAACTACGTTATAGGAGCCACTTTTAAATTCTTAGCATGCTGTTTTTGCAAGATCGGCGAATGTTTGTTGCTTCTTTTTGGGTATTATAAATATACGAAATCTTAGGGTATAAAACCCTTCAGCAAACTAAGATCTATTTCTCACTCCGAGAAAATAAACAGCTACACCTAAAAAATCGAAAGCAATACCGCTTATTAAAACAGAGTTGTAAAACGGAACATGCAGAATTTTCAAAACTAAACCTGTTAATACCATTATGGAACCAAAAATAAAAACTCCAATCATTAAGGCATTCATTTTGTTTCTCATAGATATTAAATTTCTCTAAATTAAGTAAAATTATTTTATTTTTTTAATAAAATATCAATTTTCTTATCCCATTTTTCCTGCATCGCTCTTTGTATTCCGTGCTCTGTTTCAGAATCATATTGTGTTTGTAGTAACATACATTCTTTTTTTACAATAGCCTTTGCCGAATCAATCCTGTTTACCCAATTAAATCTTGAAAAAGGTGGAAGTGAAGGAATTATTTTTCTGAATTTCGCAGCGTATATTTTTGCAATGTCATAATGCCTTTGCTCATGGTTAATAAGTTGTCCAGATTTTTTGAACAATGTATCGATCCATGAGAGACTTCCAACACCAGCAAATACGTTAATGTTCGCGTGCACCCAATTCTCTGAGTCTTCGCCTGGATTTGAATAAATATACATCGAATCAAGTGTATAACAAATATCCCAGAAAATAGCTGCACCGGCCCTGCTCTTTGGATCTATGCGGCCGGGAAAATCAGACCAATTCAATTTTCTATGCTCAATATTCTTATAAGTTTGATATCTGTAATCATAATCAGAAGCATAAGAACTTATTGTATTATCCCAATAAATACGGCCGCAACTCCCGAAAAAGAAAAATAAAACAAAATATGAGCTAAGGCGTAACAAACTAATTATGCAATAGCGCGACCATTACATTTTTAAATTAAACTAATTGCTTCAACAAACTCTTCCAGCTTACTTTCTCATTAAGAATATTTGCAATCTCCGAAATCTTAACACGGTCTTGTTTCATAGTATCACGGTCGCGGATGGTGACGGTTTGGTCTTCTAAACTTTGGTGGTCAACAGTGATGCAATACGGTGTACCGATCGCGTCTTGCCGACGGTAACGTTTTCCAACCGTATCTTTTTCGTCCATAATCACATTATGGTCGAACTTTAATTCGTTTAATATTTTTTCTGCTAGTTCAGGTAGACCGTCTTTTTTTACCAATGGGAAAATGGCACATTTAATTGGAGCAAGAGCAGGAGGGAGGCTTAATAGAGTTCTTGTATCGCCACCTTCTAAT
>JAHEYE010000354.1 GCA_023251695.1 Sphingobacteriaceae bacterium
GTATAAAGTAAATAAACAATAAACTTATGCTAAACCATTTAGCATTCTTTATTCCTATCATCACCGGAACTGATCGGGTTCCTTCTTCTTTGTCTTTATTAAAATCGCGGATATCAAAAGGAATGCACAAAGCAGCGATAAAACAGAATTGGGAAATGACATATAGAATTTCATCCTTATAGAAAACCTTTAAACCCAGAAAAAATGATTCATCAAACATAAACGGAATTACTATACAAACAATCACCCAGATGAACGCAATGTAAAATTGCTTCATGTAAGGGGTTTTTCTAAAGTTTAAAGGAGGGAGAAAATAAAAAACACTCAGGATTGCACATACACAATAAACTAAGATTCCTTCCTTATAATCCACAACTATGTACCATAATGGTTGAAAAAGCAACACACCAAGCAATATTGCCAGAGTAAAAATCCACTTTTTATTTTTGCAATACCATAATAGGCGTGAGTCGGTTGTAGGCAATGAACTTTGATAAATACGCTGAAGGTTGTAGAGAAAAAATGCGGCAACAAAATTCAAAACCGAAAAACTAATGGCAGAATCATTAACGTGTTTAAAAATAAAACGTCCCTGGAAAGTAGAACAAAAAACAGCCAGTGCCAGAAATAGATTTGAGTAACCAAGAAAGTCGAGTGCGTTTTTTGCTATTTTTCTGACAAAGACCAAGCTACATACGTTGATGAACCACTTCAAACAAAACAATTCCTGTTGCCACAGATACATTTAAAGAGGCTATAGAACCTGACATTGGAATTTTCACCTGAATATCGCTGCGTTTAATATATTCACCACTGATACCGTTTTCTTCGCTGCCCATTATGATAGCAGTAGGTTTTGTGAAATCAGCCTGATAAACACTTGTTTCTGTTTTTTCGTGACAAGCTACAATTTGTAAGCCGGATTCTTTTAAATACTCAATGGTGGTTTTTAAATTTTCCTCCCTGCAAACCGCTAAGCGGTGTAAAGCACCTGCACTGGTTTTAATAGCATCGCCATTTATTTGCGCGGCGCCCCGACTAGGAATAATAATAAAATCAACGCCCGCACATTCTGCACTACGGGCAATCGCACCGAAATTTCTCACGTCAGTTATTCTGTCTAAGATCAGAACTAAAGGTGTTTTACCTTTTTCAAAAACACGGGCTAATAACTCATCTGTATCCGAATAAACAACCTCAGCAATATAAGCAACAACACCTTGATGGTTTTTGTTATCGGTTAAGCGCTTTAATTTTTCAGGAGGCACAAATTGAAATGGAATGTCTTTTCCCGCCAAAGCTTTGCGCAATTGATTATACAGTTCGTTTGATAAACCTTTTTGTAATAAAATTTTTTCGATGACTTTATCTGCTTCAATAGCTTCAATCACCGCACGCATTCCGAATATTAGGTTGTCATTATTCTCCATATCTGCTTTCCGTCATTCCGCCTTTGGCGGAATCTTAAAGAGATGCTGACTTTCGTCAGCATGACCGTATGTGTTTGTTGTTTATATTAAATTAAATTGTTTTAAGTGATGATTGGCATGCTTATGTAAAAGATGTAACCAGTCGTTATAATTGAACTCGCCGAAGAAAGGATTTAACTTAATAGCGTCGGGGTTTGAGTTATAAAAATCAAAAAAAGTCTTTATTTCTTTTTCCAAGTCCGCAATAGCTTCGGTAATACTTGCTTTTCTTAATGGTTCAGGCTGTTCGGTCATGTAAGCATTTGGTGTATTTTCTTTAAAAGGTTTATCACTCAAAGCAAATTCACGGAAACGCGGAACCATTTCTTCCTTCGTGTGCAAAGCCAAATGAATGCGTCCATAAGCATTACCAAAAGCATCACACATGTGTTCGATCATTCCTTGCGGAGATAGTTTTCCAAAATTACCTTTTTCATCTCCTTTTAGTTTTCTTAATAAAGGCAGATAATCGTTTTTTAGAAATTGTTCTTTTGTGTTCATTTTAGATCTTAATTGAAATAAAAGTTACATCATCTATTTGTTCATTATCCCCTTTCCAATCAAAAAAGAAAGAATGTATTTCCTTTTCCTGATCTTCCAACGAAAGAGTAGAAATGGCCCTTATCTTTTTTTCCACGTTTTTTACCTTTAGTTTTTTATTGGAGGGTCCACCAAACTGGTCCGGATAACCGTCGGTAAAAGTATAAATAATATCGCTCTCTTTCAATTCAATTGTACTCTTTGTAAAAGGTATGTTTTCCCTCGGGCTTTTTCCCACAGGCATTTTATTCACTGTATTCTCTATCCATTCGCTTCCTCTTGAAATATACAACCTGCTGTTGGCACTGCAATAACTCAATACGTTTAGCTTTTTATTAATCACGCAAACCACTGCGTCCAAACCATCCTGCCTGTCTGCGCTTTCACGCTGGCTTAAGGCCTGAATTATTTTCATTCTCAGTTTATTCAATATTTCTGCAGGATCGGTAACTCTTTCTTCGTTTACGATCTCATTAAGAAATGAAATCGAAATTAAACTCATGAAAGCACCCGGAACACCATGACCGGTGCAATCCGCCGTAATGTATATGAACAGATCGTTTTTTGAGTCTTTTAATTCGGTAGCCCAATAAAAATCACCACTCACGACATCCTTCGGCTGAAAGAAAACAAAAT